>JBBQIG010000084.1:0-12254 GCA_038324715.1 Anaerolineae bacterium
AGCCCTTCGCGGCGCAGCAGTGATCCTAATTGCCCTGACCCACACTTCTCTGCTTCGACGATGATCCGTCGTTTCTATTCAGCACTGAAGCGTCGTCGTTCTACCTTTACCTGTACTTCTGGATTCGGCTTGCGTTCCTGAAACATCTTCGTTTCCCTTTTCTCCGCCCTACATTTCTACGTTAATCTTTTGAACGAAGTTGTTTCATCTGTTATGGCACACAGGGGAATCGTCTTGCGTGGGAGTAGGACGATGTGGAGTTCTTGGGATGACGAGTGAGATTAGGCAAGGCAAAGTTACAGCGAGTGGGTGATCTTTGACTCAACTGTCTGATCTATAGAATCTGATCTATAGAAATAGAAACCGCCGGACTGAAAAGTCCGGCGGTTTAATAGTTGCGGGGGTAGGATTCGAACCTACGACCTTCGGGTTATGAGCCCGACGAGCTACCTCTGCTCCACCCCGCGTCGATTACTTATGTAATATACCATAATGGAACTCTGCGGTCAAATCCAAAGCGCATTGTGCGCCGTTAGAGTTCTATAGGCGAGCAATTAGGGAACTGCGACGCAGCACGCGTACGCCCAACCAAAGCAATATGATATTGATGAGCCACACAACCAGCCCCAGCAGAAAGACAAAGGAAGGCCCTAGATAGAGGGTTCCTGTACCTTGCCCGATGATAATTCCTACAATGGGAAGCACCACCAGCCCACCAAGCTGATAGGCTTCTTGGAATGTATTGACACGTGCTGAGACGAGTACGGTAAAGCCCAGCCCCATGCCCGCAACTGCGGGAGCCACCCACAATGCCAATAGCCACCAGATGGTTGTGGGAAAGAAGATATAGCCAAAGGTGGGCCAAGCAACCAGATTAACGATCACACTGTATAAGATGAAGCCACCCCAGGCTACGACTAAGGCTGGCATCCATGCCGCAAGCAGTTTAGCTGCAAGAAGATCGCGATCGCTGGTGGGGGTGTAGAGTAAGGCTTCCATGGTCTTGCGCTCTTTTTCACCCGCCAAACTGTCGGCGGCAACTACGCTGGCAACCATGATGGGTAGGAGAAGGTACATGGGCGCGAAATAGTAGACCACCATCAGCACAACAATGCGTTGATCTGTAGTGTAGTGGGCTAGTGATTGTTGGAAAGCTGGCGAGAAGCGACGAAGAATTTCGTTAATGCCATCATCTGGGAGGGGTACGCCCGCCATTTGTGTGAGTTGGGGAACTGAGGCAAAAATGGCGGGAAATAGAAAGGTGAAGATGAAAGGTACGACTATCAATGGGATCATCACAGCTCTGGTACGCGTGAGCACCAGGAGGTCTTTCCTCACAATGGCGAAAATGGCAGGCCAATTCATTCTGCCACCTGATCTTCTTTAGCTCTATCTTCTCTATCTGTATCTTCTTGGTTTCTGATTTCTATACCTGCGTTCTCCTTAGCTTGGATTTCTGTGTCGCAGTCTCCATTGGCTGAGTCTGCTGTGTGGAGTGCGAAGTAGACATCTTCCAGAGTTGGCTCGTCGTGGTCAATACGATAGAGGCGCACCCCGGCGGCGACGAAAGCTTCGACTAGCACGGGTATCTGGTCGCGCACAATTCCCGCCACCGTTAGTCCAGACGCATCCACAGTGGGGTGCATGGGAGTGAAATGGGCGAGCGTTGCGATCGCGAGGTCAGCCTGGTCAGGGTCAATCTCAACTGTGAGCCGAATCTCCGTGATAACCTCACGCGCCAATTGGCTGGGTGTGCCGAGTGCCATCAGTTGCCCACTTTGCAAGACTGCCACCCGTTGGCAGAGCTTTTGGGCCTCGCTTAAGTTGTGGGTACAGAGAAAAATTGTCTTACCTTCGTTTCTGCTCAAATGGAGGATCAGGTCGTGAAGTTGGCGTGTGACCACTGGGTCAAGTCCCGAAGCTGGTTCATCGAGAAAGATCAGGTCGGGTTGGTGAACGAGGGCGCGTGCTAGGGCCAAACGTTGCTTCATGCCCTTGCTAAAGCCGCCTACGCGACTGGTTGTGCGTTCACTCAAGCCAAAGATATCGAGCAACTCGGTCACACGTTTACGTACGGCAGATCTAGGTACGCCATAGATGGAGGCAAAAATCGCCAAGTTTTCATATGCGGTCATGCGGTCATCTAGTGAGGGTGTTTCGGTGAGTACGCCTGTCTGGCGACGTAGCTGCGGCCCTTGGGTCACTGGATCCAAGCCCAAGACGCTTGCATGACCATGCGTGGGTGTCAACAAGCCGTTGAGCAGGCGCACCGTGGTGGTCTTGCCTGCGCCGTTGTGACCTAGGAAACCAAATATCTCGCCAGCATTGACTTCTAGGCTAAGATTTTGGAGAGCAACCTGCTTGCCAAACGAGCGTGTAAGCTGGTCGGTGCGAATGACGACCTGTGCTGCATCATCATAGGTGGGTTGTTCGAGTTGTGGTCTGTGAAGTTGCGTTGACTGGTGCATGGCTGGCGTACGTCTCGACTAGATGCCCATTTGGAGCCATAAGACTACGGCGGTGGTGACGACAATGGCAAGAATGGCACTTGGTACCATGTATTTGCGTAGCGTTGGAACACCCGTTACGAAGACCATGATGCTGCGGACGACTGTGTTGGAGAGAACTGCGAACACCACAGATTGGGCGGCAATCGACACGTTAATCTCATTCGGTTGGTTGCTTAATTCCGCCATTGACAAGGTGACTGCGTTGACATCTACCAATCCTGCCAAAATACTGGAGACGTAGAGGCCGGTTTCCCCGAAATAGAGTTGGGCAGTGCGCGATAGTAAGAGTATGAGTGCGTAGAGCGCGCCAAAGGTCAACGCTGGTTTGAGCGCAAAGGGATTCACCAACGTGACCTCTTGATCGACGTCATCCCTGCGGCGCAGGAAAATAAAGGCTGCATAACCCACTAACACCAGCGCTCCGGCTATGAGTGGGAGCCAGAGAATCGCAAGCATTGCAAGATTGAGCACGGCAATTTGAACGAGGACGCGCAGAAACATAATCGCCCAGGCAAGGGTGATAGCAATGGCAAAATGAGGAGCCAAGCTGGGTTGTTCGCGGCTGCGCTGACTGAAACTGAGGGTGACTGCTGTGCTGGAAACCAAGCCCCCAAGTATCCCTGTGAGGCTGATGCCGTGACGCACATTGACCACCTTCATCAGCACATAGCCAACAAAGCTGATGGCAGAGATAAAGACGACCATGAGCCAGATACTATAGGGATTGAGCGCATCGAAGGGCGGCGGGCCAAAGGTGCGATTGGGCAGAATGGGGAGAACAATTGCCGTGATGACGGCAAACTTGAGCGTTGAGTAGATATCCTCGGAATTGATGTTGCGCGCAAAATCTTGCATTACCACCTTGAACGAAAGGAGTAAGGTGGTTGCAACGGCAATGGCCGCAGCCAGCGTAACATATTGCCAATAGCAGAGCGCGCCGCAAAGCATGGCAATGAAGGCTGCTACTTCAGAAGTGCTGCCCTTGCCATCGAGTCGTATGTAGGCCGACACAACTAGCGCGCCGATGGATAAGATGACCGCAACTAGAGGCCAAGGTGAATTCATGATGTCGCTGAGCAGTGCGCCAATGCAACCTGCCAGCGCCAAGAGCGATATGGTACGTATACCCGCAAAGAGTCTGATGGAGCGCATTTCGGCAGCGCGCTCGCGCTCCAAACCAATCAGAATGCCAAGAACTAATGCCACCCCAAAACGGTAGAATAGGTCAGCCTGCTCGGTTAACATCGATTAGTCAACATCATTTTGCCAACACAATTTAGCCCACACGATTTAGCCCACACGATTTAGCCCACATAGTGGAATCATCTCAGATTAGTTAACCACGACGCATGAGATAAGAAAGGTCTGACGCCATGTCCTCGCCTTTCGTGCCATAAGTAAAGATCATGCGCACGCGGCCTTCGGGATCAATGAGGGTGACTGCTGAGGAATGGTCAACCAAGTAGCCTGTATTTTCTGAACCCGGTTGGCGTTCAAAGAAGATGCCAAATTGGCTGGCAATGGGTTGAATCTCCTGCACAGTTCCTGTCATGCCGATAAAGTTGGGATCAAAATAGTCCAGATAGGTGGCAAGTTGTTGGGGCGTGTCACGCTCTGGGTCAACAGAGATCATCACCACCTGTGTATTTTCCACTTGTTCAGGTGTCATCGCTTTGGTCATCTGTTGCAGATCATTCAACGTTGTGGGGCAAGCGTCGGGGCAGTAGGTGTAGCCAAAGAAGACCACAACGTACTTGCCACGGAAATCGCTCAAACTCATCGTTTCGCCGGTGGAGGTGGGCAGCGTAAAATCTTCTGCCACGCGCGGCGATTCCAGTTGGATGCCGTGGAGTTCGGGTGGCAGGTTCCGCCAGGCAATCAGTCCGATAGCCACCAAAATGACGAGAAGCGCACTTGCCGCCAAGACAAGCCGGCGAGCGAGAATCAGACGTGGGTTTGGGACAGCCGATTGCGTGGGCTGAACGTCAACCGGGGTTTTATTCAAGGCTTCTTTATGAGTTTCTGTTGAGTTATTAGTTAGTGTCATGGTTATCTTAGGACTTGTAAAAGAATAACTCCGCGGATTTTGACCGGATACCAGGCTGAATGTATATCACAAAGTGCGGAGTTATTCTTTGACGGGCACTTAGAATCGTTGAACAGTGTTTAGCTAAAAGCATTTCGCTGTAAAAAGTTGGCATTAAGTCTGTGAACGCTAGGGCAGATGGCAGACAAAGAGATGGACGGCTTCATAGGCATAGCGGTTGACGCCTGTGCTATTGCGGGCTTCACTCAACACGAGTTGAATATCACGCTGAATTGCATCTATATCTGGTGTGGCGGTGCGATAGAGAGCACGCACAATGCCCCAGCCGTCCACTAGCACAAAAAGAGGCTCAACGGAGAGAGTCCCATCTGCATTTTGGAAATACTCCGCCTGGAAACCCGTGTCGATGATACTCCTCAACTGAGCTATGTCGCCCGTGGCAAAGTGCCAACGCTCGTTGGTTACCTTCAATTCTTCAGCATAGCGGCGCAGAGCTTCTGGCCTATCGTGCGTTGGATCATAGGCAATAGTGACAAAGTGTAAAGGAACGTCATTTGCTATGTCGTCAGAAGTTTTACTAAGAGTGTCACCTGAGTTGTTCGTGACCAGCAGATGTTGCATTGCTTGGGACGTTGCGCTGGTTTGCGCGCACCCCTCTATGCATCGAATCTCGGTGAAGTTATAGAGAATAACGCTGCCGCGTAACGTTTCGTTGGTTAGACGGTTGCCATTTTGGTCAATCAGCGAGTAGCCGGGGGCTAGACCTATGCGGGGTAGCACCTGGAAGCGTTGGTAGGTTAGAAATGTTAGAACCGCCACAAGTGGTAATGCGATCATCAACACCCACAAGCGAACAGGTGGGCGGAGGTCGGCACTCCATGTGGCATGCTGGATGTCAGTACTCATACAGGCTGGTTGTACCGTATTAAACTTTGAACAGCAATGATTACAGTGTACATCTAAAAGTCTACATCTGTCAGTATCTATCAGTGTACAGTAGAACGTAGCGTACCATGTAATGTACAGTACAACTGGGGTTGTTGCAATTGAGTTGTGTTAGAAATTGTGTGGAAACCCTGGATCAAAGGTCATATAAGGCTTGGAGGGCAAGCAAATTTGTCACCATAACCTTGTGAAGTTTCATCGTCGATTCGATGCATGGTATGATCAGCGTATAACTAAATGAATTGCTGATATGGCGTGGTGAGAGAGTGCTCGCCGGGAGACCGGTAGGGCCGCCGAAGGTGCAAGTCTGGGTAGAGCGCCAGCAACCCAGATGACCCTCTCAGGCAAATGGATCGTTGCGTCTAGGCATCTCTGGAAAGCGTTCCGGCTAGACCGGAAACACCGACGGGGCAATTCTTGTGGCGGGATCAATGCAGATCGGCACAAGAGACAATCTCTCAGGTTTGCGACAGAGCAGACGGGCACTCATTCGAGTTGCCCGTTTTTTGTTGGCGACAAGGCTGATCATCAACCGAATCGGTTGCAAAAAAGGAGGAACAGCGATGGGAGTTACACTTCGTTCGGATGCTAAGAGTTCAGACGCGAAGAGCCAAACTAACGGCACGGGTAAGCATCTGAACTCGCATGTGCGTGAGTTGCTTGCTCCGCAAGATGACTTTGCGCGACGCCATATTGGCCCCAATGCAGATGATGTGGCGAAGATGCTACAGGCTGTGGGCGTGGGGACATTGGATGAATTGATCGATGCCACAGTGCCGGCGTCGATTCGCCTGCGCCGCCCGTTGCGGATTGCCGAGCCACGTGCAGAGAGTGAAGTGCTGGCAGAGTTGCGTGCCATTGCCGCCAAGAATCAGCTCTATCGCTCCTATTTGGGCATGGGCTATTATGACACGCTGACCCCAGGAGTAATCCTGCGTAACATTGTGGAGAATCCGGGGTGGTATACAGCCTATACACCCTATCAGCCAGAAATTGCTCAGGGCCGTTTAGAGGCATTGCTTAATTTTCAGACGATGGTGACGGACTTGACGGGGCTGGATGTTGCCAATGCCTCCCTCTTGGACGAGGCAACCGCTGCCGCGGAAGCGATGACCATGTGCAAGCGCGCACACAAACGAGGTAGCGTTCATACGTTCTTCGTCTCCGACAAGTGTCATCCCCAAACGATTGCGGTGGTTGCAAGTCGTGCTGAACCTCTGGGCATTGATGTGGTCGTGGGGGATGCGCTGACCTATGACTTTAGCCAGCCAACCTTTGGGGCTTTGTTGCAATATCCCGACACAGAGGGCACGCTTGTGGACTGGCGAGGCTTTGTTAAAAAGGCGCATGACGCGGGCGCTTTGGTGGTGGTGGCGACTGATTTGCTGGCTTTGACGCTGTTGACACCCCCTGGTGAGTTTGGTGCTGACATTTCGGTGGGTTCGAGCCAACGTTTTGGCGTGCCTCTGGGCTATGGTGGGCCACACGCGGCCTTTATGGCAACGCGTGATGAACTGAAGCGCATTATGCCAGGGCGCTTGGTGGGGCTGTCTGTAGATAGCGCGGGCAATCCAGCGTTGCGGCTTGCGCTGCAAACGCGCGAGCAACATATTCGACGCGATAAGGCAACGAGTAACATCTGTACCGCACAAGTGCTGCTAGCCATTGTGGCGTCGATGTATGCGGTCTATCACGGGCCACAGGGGTTGCGGCGTATTGCAGAACGCGTGCGCCTGTTGACGGCAACGCTTGCTCATGTGGTGGGTGAGTTGGGTTACACGATCAACGAAGGGTCGCATTTTGATACTTTGAAGATCCGTGGTGGCCCACGCACGCAAGCTAATCTGATTGCCGCCGCGGACGCGCAGCAGGTTAACTTGCGTCCCTATGCCGATGGTGCGGTGGGCGTGGCACTGGATGAGACCACCAGTGTGGAAGCGTTGCAGACGCTGCTCCGGATCTTTGGTGCAACGGACGGGGTCAATGTGGAAGAGATCGCGGCGCAGGTGGATGCTGACTACGCTGCGCCCTTTGCCCGAAGCAGCGCCTATCTCACCCATCCAGTCTTCAACCGCTATCACACCGAGACGGAGATGTTACGCTATATCTTCCGCTTGCAAAGCCGTGACCTATCATTGGCTCAAGCCATGATCCCGTTGGGGTCATGCACGATGAAACTCAACGCCACTACGGAAATGATTCCGATTACTTGGCCGGAGTTTAACAAGTTACATCCCTTTGTCCCTCTCGAACAAGCGCAGGGTTATACAGAACTCTTTACCCGCTTGGAGACTGCTTTGGCGGAGATAACGGGTTTTGCTGCCGTTTCGCTGCAGCCCAATGCAGGTTCACAGGGTGAATATGCAGGTTTGCTTGCCATTCGTGCCTATCACTTGAGCCGAGGCGATGAACACCGGCGTATCTGCTTGATTCCTTCCTCTGCCCACGGAACCAACCCTGCTAGCGCGGTCATGGCGGGTATGGAGGTGGTGGTGGTGGCGTGTGATGAGCGTGGCAATGTGGATTTGACTGATCTGCGCGCCAAGGTAGAAGCCCACAGTGCAAACCTGGCTGCGATCATGGTGACCTATCCTTCTACACATGGCGTCTTTGAAGAAGGCGTCGTGGAACTCTGTCGCATTGTGCATGAGCATGGCGGGCAAGTCTATATGGATGGGGCCAACATGAATGCACAGGTGGGGCTGTGCCGTCCTGGAGATATTGGGGCCGATGTTTGCCATTTGAATTTGCACAAAACTTTCTGTATTCCCCACGGCGGCGGTGGTCCTGGAATGGGGCCGATTGGCGTGGCGGCACACTTGACTCCCTTCCTTCCAGGGCACCCCGTTGTCTCTGGTGTCGGCGGCGAGCAGCAGGCAGCCACTGTGTCGGCTGCACCCTGGGGTAGCTCTAGTATTCTGCCCATCTCCTATGTCTATATCGCCATGATGGGGGGGACAGGACTAACCGAAGCCACCAAGATCGCGATCTTAAGTGCGAATTATATCGCCGCTCGGCTTCAGCCTCATTACCCGGTTTTGTATCGAGGTGACAAAGGCTTTGTGGCGCATGAATGTATTGTCGATGTGCGCTCGCTCAAGTCGGCAGGGATTGAGGTGGACGACATTGCCAAGCGGCTAATGGATTATGGCTTCCATGCGCCTACCATGTCTTTCCCGGTGGGTGGAACATTGATGATCGAGCCGACCGAAAGCGAGTCGCTTGCAGAGATTGACCGCTTCTGTGATGCCATGATTGCGATTCGCGAGGAGATTCGTGATGTGGAAAATGGCGCGGCTGACCGTGAGCAGAATGTGCTGAAGGGCGCACCCCACACGGCACTGGCGGTCACTGCCGATGCGTGGGATCGCCCTTATAGTCGCGAAGAGGCTGCATATCCAACTGCCTTCAGCCGTGACTTTAAATTCTGGCCCGCGGTGGGGCGCATCGACAGCGTCTATGGCGACCGCAACTTGGTTTGCAGCTGCCCCCCAATTGAGGCGTATGCATAGGTGATGCACAGTTAAATGCCGGTTGTGTGGGCGCGTCTGAATCAGCAATAGAATCAGCAATGTCAGAGAGTTAAATGTAAAAAGAGGGCTGGTGCATAACGCATTGGCCCTCTTTTTGTATGCGTGCAGATACTTCCTTCGGATGGGCAGATAAATGTGAAAGAGTTAGAGGGATTCCTACTCTGGGGCGGAAGCCCATTGGACGGGGTCGGCAAGGAGGAATGGGGGGCGTCCCAAATTCTAGGCGTGCAGGTTATCACAGTTGTCATTCCGTGCCCTGTGCGCTTGGCAGAGATATCTGGTGCCCAGGGCGCGGAATGACAGAGACCCTTTTGCTCGTAGTGCCCTTTTGCTCGTAATGACGGAGTTCGCCTAAATCGTGGGACAGACCCCGCGAAAAAATGGCAATTGACACCAAGAAGATTGTTGTGTATATTCTGTCTGATTCCCGTTAGCGTTCACGAATACTGGATAGACCATGAAGTGCGAAGGAAAAGGATCATCGGATTCCTCTCGGTATTGCTATATTGATGGCAAGTTACCATGCAGTTACCTTTGTTTTGTCTAGATCCCAAACACCATCAACGCCTCTTATTGATGCCATGCAACCAGGTAAATGTGTACTATGCGTCAGGTTACATTGCATGATGTAGCAAATGCAATTGGTGTTTCCGCACAAACAGTCTCGCGTGTCATCAACCAACGCCCCGATGTTGCAGATGCGACGCGCGTTCGCGTGTGGGAAACTATCCGTCAATTAGGCTACAAGCCCAACATCATGGCGCGCGGGCTGGTCTCTCGGCGCAGCCATGTCTTAGGAGTTATTACGCTGACATTGAATGACTATTTTCGATCCGAGGTGATGACGGGTTTGGAAAAGGATGCACGTGCTCGCGGCTATGCTTGCCATCTCAGTTTCGCAAAGGAAGATGCAGATGACCTGCCGGAATTGGTTGATAGCATGTTGGCGCGCCAAGTTGACGCAATTGCACTCCTCATGCCCAAGCGCTTTGTCTATCCGGAATTTCATGTGGATGTGCCCGTTGTATCGATTGCTCACCTGCTTGACCACCCCCGTGCTATCAATGTGGATGTTGATAACATTGATGGTGCATATCAGGCCATTCGCTATTTGCTGGATCAGGGGCATCGAACGATCGGCCATATTACTGGGCCAATGGATTGGGCTCCCGCTGCGGATCGCGTTGAAGGGGCACGGCGTGCTCTGGCGGAAGAACAGGTGCCTTTGACTCTGCGCAATTACGTGGAGTCTAAAGACTGGACGTTGCAAAGTGGTTATGAGGCTGCGTGCCAATTGTTGGAACAACTGCCCGATCTCACAGCGATCTTTTGCCACAATGACTGGATGGCGTTGGGCGCTTATCGTGCGCTGCGTGAGATGGGGCGGCGCATTCCCACAGATGTCAGCGTGTTGGGCTATGACGATTTACCCATTTGCCAGTTTATGGAACCGCCCCTTTCCAGTGTTCGCCAACCCGGCGAGGGTTTGGGGCAACTGATGGCGCAGTTGGTGATTACGGCGATTGACCATGCCGAAGCCTACCGTCAAGATATGTTAGTTCCTGCCGAGTTGATGGTGCGGGACAGTGTAATAGCTCCCTCGCTAACGGTGTAGCGGATGCTTTGGCTTCACCTAAATTTCTAGCCGCTGTACCCGTTGTAGTTTTTTGTGTAGTAGTGAATCGCAACGATTTTGTGTCTGCCCTTGTTCATGATCAAACCCCTGTTCGTAACTAAACTCTTGTTCAAAACCAAAGGAGTCAACGTACCATGAATTCTCCACATCTGAGTCGGCGCAATATGCTCAAATTGATGGGTGCTAGTTTGGCGCTTAGTGCTTGTGCGCCTGCACCTGCCGCACCTTCGGCCTCCGCACCGGCTGCCGCTGGGGGTAGCGAAGCTGCTGCACCCAATGCTGAGGCGGCTACCGTTGTCTTGATGTATAACACCAATGAAATTAGCCAAGAGGAGTTGGCTGCCTTCACCGATGAATATGGCTATGCCGTTGAATTTTTGGAGACTGACCTGACCAAACTCTTTGCTTCGTTGGCCGCGGGCAACCCTGTCGACTGTTTCCGCATCTATGGGACTAATACGCCTGCCCTGGCTGCACGTGGCATCCCGTTGGATTTGACTGACTATTTTAATAGCAGCACCATCGTCCCTGTGGATGACCTGTTGCCAGTGAACGACCTTTACCTGGTTGAAGGTAAACGATATGGTATGGTCAAAGATTGGTCGCCTGATTTCTCCATTTTTATTAATAAGAAGCTATGGGGAGAGGCGGGCGTGGAGATTCCCGAAGCCACCGAGCCATTGCACTACACAGAATGGCGTGAACTTTCTCCCGTCCTGACCAAGACCGAAGGTGATCGTACTCTGGTCTATGGCACTGACTTTACGCCAAATGAGCATGTGCTTTTCTGGATCACGACCACCTTTGCAGAGCCAACGCATCTCTTTAGCGAAGACTTTAGCCAAGTGGCGTTAAGTTCGAATCCCGATACCTTGGAGTTCATCAACTTCTGGATTGACTGGATGAAAGAAGGGGGAATTCCCAGTGCAGTGCATCCACCCGTGGCAGGATGGAGTGGGCAAGATTGGGTACAGGGGCAAGCTGCCGCTGTGCAATGGGGCTATTGGTTCAGCGGCATGGCGACCAGCGATGAAGTTTCTGGTGACGATATCTTGATGATGCGCGCGCCGACCTGGGGACCGACCTACTCGAATCCTTGTGCATCGGGTGCAGGTATGATGGTGACTTCCGTTACAAAGGTTCCTGATGCTGCGTGGAAGATGTTTGAATGGTTCATGGGCGAATTGCCTGCTGAGAACCGCGCCAAGAGTGGCTGGGGCGTGCCAGGGCTTGCGAGTCTGGTGGATCTGATGCCGCGCGATGAACCGTGGCGACAACACAACTATGACATGGTGCAATGGGAGATTGAGAATACAGCAGTGCCGGTGATCGAGTTCAGCCCCTATCTGACGCCTGACGCCTTTAAGGCATCTTGGGCCAAGTTTGAGGAGCCAGCAGTCAAGGGCGAAATGAGTGTGGACGAGATGATTGCCAACGTGGAGAGTGAAGTTAACTTAGCCATCCAAGAAGGCATGGATCGCGTAGGGGCATAGGTACGAGTGGTGAGAGCGGTAGGGAAAGAGGGGTAACTTTCCTGCCGCTGTACTTTTGCCTTGGGTCGAAACCTTCCTCAAAGCTCCGAG
>JBBQIG010000085.1:0-12246 GCA_038324715.1 Anaerolineae bacterium
TATCGTAAGTGGACAAGCGGGTTTATGAGCTGCTACTCAAACTATCTGGATCATTATTTCTTTGAAAGCGCCTTATAGGACTTACTCACTTCACACGAGTATATAACTTGCAAGGTGAAATTTACCTCTGGAAACGATTTCAACTGCGTAAGTCCTATCCTATAAAAAAGCATGTGGGGCAGAAAGCGAAGTGTAACTGAAACTTTTATTCGCTTCAGGTTCTGGCGTAGCTGTTTCTGATTCATCAGGGGCAAGTGGTGCTGGTGCAGTGGATTCAGCATCCTGTACTCTTGTAAAGTTAAGTTGACCCTCTCCCACTTCAGGTGACGTATAGAAGATTGTCAGGCTCTCATCGGCAAGGGCATAGGAGGTGGCAAATTGGAGCGCATCAAAATAGGCGATTTCTTGCGCCATTGCGTCCTCGTCCACGCATGCCAAGAGGGTGCTGACGACCTCGCCTACTCTAATTACTGCACCGTCTACTAGGTACGTGCCCGCGTAAGTGTTGCAGCCACCGTTGCCCATAATCTGCCCATCTTCGCTGAACTCTAGCGTAATGGGGGCTGCTGCCATCGCTTCCGTTTCTGCATCTGGTGTGCCAAAGGAGGTGAGCAGCCATTGCATACCCGCAAGGCTATCTATTTCCTCCAATGTCACTGTTGCGCTCGTTGGCGCGCTGGTTGGCGTGGTAATTGACGGTGTTTCTAGCTGCGCCGGCGCACAGGCAGTGAGCATGAGCGCAAGTGTGAACAATAGCTTTGTATATTTCATCTGTTTCCCTCCTTTTAACTTGCTCTTCCTTCCCGTAAGCACTCCTATCAAGGTAGTTATTCCAGAAACCTATCCCACGTTACCTGCTGGCGCAATGCTAACAATCTCGCCATATCAGTAGATGTCACGATAGTTCCAACGTACTACATCCTGAGCGACCTCGCTGCATGCCGAGATTACAAGGTGCACCCTGGCATTATAAGCAAGAACTCCCACGAGCCTGTTGTATGCCTTGCGACATTCACTTTACTCGTGGGAGTTCACTCATCATAAATTCAGGTGAAGCTGGGTGCTATGCTATAACCTGCAATGCTATCGCTATGCGTACGTCCGCGGTCTGCGAGCAAAGAGTGAAATGATCGCGGCAAAGAGCGCTGACCCAATAATTGCCCACACCACGGGAAAGGGCTGGCCGCCTACATTGACCGTGAACAACTCTGGCAGACCGAGTGTGCGCGCCAGCCACGTACCGAGAAATGCGCCAATGAAGCCAACGACTATCGTAACGACAAAGCCGCCCATCGAATAACCAGCAAGTGCTTGGCCGATTGCACCCGCGATGGCTGCAATAACCAACAAGATTATGAACTCTAGAAGTGTCATTTTTGTACCCTCCACTGAACCCTGTTGTGAGATACTGACTCGAAGGTTAGAGCTTGCGCCAGTCACTTACACTTACCGGCATCTTTACTTCATAGTGGGCAGCAGCTTCTTTGATATTGGCAAAGGCTTGGTCACGGTCGGCATCTGTCGCATCTTCAACTTGTTTGAAATTATCAAGTGCCCACTCGACATGCTCGGCATCGGTGAGAGCCAATTGGCGATGTTTTGGATAGGCAAAGACAGTTGTTGGCAACATGGCAAGCTCATCATCACTGTGGGGGCCGTGGGCTGTATAGGGTATCCACGTGATGCCCCATTCCACCTGTGGTTCCTCTCGCCATGATGAAGTAGTTCGCTCTTCGTGCATATCTAGTTCTTCTTGAGCCATTCGGAATTCTCCTGCTCGCTTTATGTAGTTGATTTGGGATTATCGAAAGAGGGTGCCGGCGGGGGATCCGGCGGTACTGCTAGATGCCTACAAGTTTTAGGCTTCTTGGTCGTGGTGTCGCCTGAGCAACGGCGTATACCATCGCGTGGCGTCGATGGGACCATGCATCTGCAACATCAGCATGAAGGCTCCATCCACAACAATAGGCGTGGCGCATAAATGAGCATGATTGCCGCACTTGCCACCACGCTGCCATCCAATTCACCATACGAATCTCCTTAATCTGAACTATCCCATTGTCCAGTGCATTGAATGAGAAGAGATCGCTCTCACTTGCCGTCTTGATTGCTGGACACGACCCTAGTATGGACATCTAATTTTTATAAAACTATAAGGCTCGATACAAAAAGGGATATAGATTTGGGTATAGATTGTAACTTCGTAGTGGGTATGAAAGAGGGGTAGTGTGGAGAGTCTTGAGAGATTCAAGCGGTTAGACACCTGTGCTACAATCATAAAATGGGTGATTCTTCACTTTCACAATTTGCTGTGCATTCTGGGTTCAGAACTGAACTGCTTGAGTAGCTTAGAATCCTATGCAGTTAAACGATAAAAGTTAGCGATAAAAAGAGGTGGAGCGGGTATGGCAGATGCCTATGATGCGGTTGTGGTTGGGAGCGGGCCAAACGGGTTGGCGGCTGCGCTGACACTGGCGCGGGCGGGCCAACGGGTGCTGGTGATGGAGGGTCAAGCAACCGTGGGCGGCGGGATGCGGACGCGCGAGTTGACCGAGCCAGGTTTCTTGCATGACGTTTGCTCTGCTGTTCACCCCTTAGGCATGGGTTCCCCCTTTTTCCGACAATTGAATCTTGCGCGCCACGGTCTTACCTGGATTCAACCACCGGTGCCCGTTGTGCATCCATTGGATCATGATCCTGCCGTTGCCGTGGAGCGCAGCTTGGAACGCACAGTGGCGGGGCTGGATGGCTTTGATGGCGACCAGTGGCGTCGGCTTTTGGGCGCATCGGTTGATGCGTGGCCGCAACTGGCGGAGATGCTGCTGGCCCCTTGGCCCTTGCCCAAGTATCCGCTATCCCTGATGCGCTTTGGTGTGGGGGCACTTTTGCCCGCACAGCTTTTGGCACAAGGCTGGTTTCGGGGCAGAAGAGCACAAGCGCTCTTTGGGGGGCTGGCGGCTCATTCGATCCAGCCACTGCATTGGCCGCTGACTGCTTCTTTTGGGATGGTGCTGGCGTTGTTGGCTCATGCTGTGGGTTGGCCGATTCCGCGCGGTGGTTCACAGGCAATTGCGGATGCGATGACATCTAATTTGTGTGAACTGGGAGGGGAGGTGGTGACTGGGCAGTGGGTCAAGCGGTTGGCGGATCTGCCACCTGCGCGTTCGATTCTGCTGGATGTGACGCCCCATCAGTTTGTGGCAATGGCTGGCGATGCGTTGCCCCCTGGTTATCGCCAGCAGCTATTGAGTTATCGCTACGGGCCAGGTGTTTGCAAGGTAGATTATGCGCTGTCGGAAGCTGTGCCCTGGCGCGATCCACTTTGCGCCCAAGCAGGGACGTTGCACCTGGGTGGCACATTGTCAGAAATTGCGGCAGGTGAGGCGATGATCTGGCAGGGCAAACATGCGGCGAAGCCCTATGTATTGGTCTCTCAACCCAGCCTCTTTGACAAGACACGCGCCCCGGCTGGCAAGCATACATTGTGGGCCTATTGCCATGTGCCGCATGGCTCTTTCTTAGATGTGAGCGAGGTAATTGAGGCGCAGATTGAACGCTTTGCCCCTGGCTTTCGCGAGTGCATCATCTCCAAGCATGTCTTTACGGCGCTGGATATGGCCGCGTACAACCCCAATTATTTAGGTGGTGATATCAATGGTGGCGTGCAGGATTGGCGGCAACTGTGGACACGTCCCACGCCGCGTCTTCATCCCTATACAACGCCACTGCCCAACGTCTACCTCTGTTCGTCGGCAACGCCACCCGGTGGCGGGGTGCATGGTATGGCGGGGTATCACGCCGCGCACGCGGTGTTGGCGCGTACCACGTAATCCGTATTTTTACCCCAAATTTAAATTGATTGCACAGCGGGTGCGCATGGGTTACAATGGCAAAGCCTGCCCCATCTGTGTGGGCATGTGCCATCTTTCCCGCGGTTTGCTAATGTCGCCTCTGTCGATCTTCCTCGCATGAACCGCGGAAATACCAATTTGGAGTCACTTCATCTATGAAACGGCCTGCGTTCCACCTGATGCTTTTGGTCTTTGTGGTGCTGGCGACATTGATAGGGCCGGGTATGCAGCCCATCTTTGCCCAAGAGCCTCCCACCTCGCCCCTTGACCAGACGTTGGTTCCTGCGTTTGTGCCAGGGCAGTTGATTATCCGCTTTCAACCAGAGCTTACGCCAGAAGAGATCCAGGAATTTTATAAGGAGTATGGGCTGACCGAGATGGATGATCTCGACCGCTCTCCTGTGGACGGGCCGCGCCCGCTGAAGCTGGCTTTTGTGCCTGTGGAGGTCAATCAGTCATTCATTGACACCCTCGAGCGCGATGTGCGTGTGGTCTATGCCGAGCCGAATTACATCCTCACGATTAATCAGGCCCCGAACGACCCCGACTTCGGCAAGTTATGGGGTCTGCAAAATAGTGGGCAAACGGGTGGCAATGCGGGGGCTGACATCTCGGCGCTGGAGGGCTGGGCGGTGACGACTGGCTCGAGCGATGTCGTGGTGGCGGTGATTGATACCGGCGTGGACTATACTCACGAAGATTTAGGCCCGAATATGTGGGTCAACGAGGCCGAATGTCCAGGTGGCTATGGCACCTGTCAAGCCAATAATATAGATGAAGATAACAACGGCTATGTGGACGACTTCCACGGAGTCAATGTGCTGACCAATAGCGGCGATCCGTCGGACGATTATGGACATGGAACGCATGTTGCGGGAACGATTGGCGCACAAGGCAACAACAACCTGGGTGTGGTTGGTGTTAACTACGAAGTCAGCATTATCGCCTGTAAATTCCTCAGCGCTAGCGGTGGTGGCACCGTGGCGGATGCGGTGAAGTGCTTCAATTATGTGGATCAACTCAAGAACGAGCAAGGCGTGAATATCGTTGCCACCAACAACAGTTGGGGTGGTGGCGCACCTGCACAAGCGCTCGAAGAAGCGATGAGCGGAGCAGATCAGCCGTTGCACATTTGCGCGGCGGGTAACAGTAACAGCGACGCGCCCCAATATCCCGCAGCCTTTGAACTTGATAACATTATTACGGTTGCCGCCACCGATGCTAGCGACCTTTATGCAGATTTCAGCAACTATGGGTCTTGGGTTGATCTGGCAGCACCCGGCGATAGCATCTATTCCACCGTACCGACTAGCTCTTGCCCCATCTGCGATCCTTCGGGCTATGGCACCATCGGCGGTACATCAATGGCTACGCCACATGTCGCGGGTGCTGTGGCGCTGATTGCCGCCAAATACCCCACATTAGAGTTAAGCCAGATCCGCCAGCGCATTGTCACGGGTGTTGATTTGCTCAACGACCCTGGCAAGAGTTCGATCTCCAATGGGCGGCTGAATATCTTTAATACATTGGAGGAAGACAACGTTGCGCCTGCGCCTGTGGCGGACGTGGCGGTGACAAGTCTGTTGCTGACCCAAGTGGAATTGTCCTGGACGGCAAGTGGGGATGATGGCATGACAGGAAGTGCTAATGCCTATGATGTCCGCTTTAGCACAGCGCCCATTAGCGAAGAGAATTGGGAGAGTGCCACGCCTGCGCTGGGTGAACCAAAGCCCCAAGCGCCTGGGAGCAAAGAGACTTTTCTAGTGCCTGGGCTAGATCCCGACACTACCTACTATTTTGCGCTTAAAGTCTTGGACAACGTGGGCAATGCGTCCACCCTCTCCAACGTGGTGATTGGCAAGACCAGCGCGGGGACTGTGGTCTTTAGTGATGATATGGAGAGCGGTGCTGGAGAGTGGGAGGTTACAGGGACGGATGATCTCTGGCATATCTCTGAGCATCGAGCCAATAGCGCAACCCATGCCTGGTACTATGGCGACGAGGAGTCTCGCACTTATGAGACCGATGGGGCCAATAGTGGCACACTGACCTCGCCGCCGATTGAACTGACAACCAATGCCGATGTGCTGCTCACCTTCCATGAGTGGAGCGAGTTGGAGAACAGCGAAGCCTTTGACCGCACCCGCGTGCAGATTTCTACAGATGAGGGGTCTACATGGACGACTGTCTTTGAGTCGCATGGGACTGCCGAACAATGGCTCAAGCGCACGGTAAGTTTGACACCCTTTATTGGCGATTCCCTGACCCTGCACGTGCGCTTCTGGTTTGATACGGTGGACAACCGTTTCAACACCTTTGAGGGCTGGTATGTGGATGATGTCTCTGTGCTTGTAGCACAGCCAGGTGCTCCAGGGGCAGGTCCAACCCAGCCCAACTTGGTGATGCAGGAGAGCAATATTGGCCTTAGCGACTCTGATCCAGAGGCAGACGACGAAGTGACCGTCACCGCGGTGGTGGTCAACAACGGCGGAGAGGAAGCCAACGATGTGTTGGTGCAATTCATGGATGTCAGCGATGAGCGCGCACTACCACTGGGTGCGCCGCAAACCCTTGCCAACATCACAGTGGGGGGCAGCGCCAGCGCACAGATCAAGTTTGACAGTACGGGCAAAGTTGGCGCACATACCATTCAAGTTGTGGTTGATCCCTACAATTTGATCTCTGAGGGCAATGAGGGCGATAACCAAGCCCAACGCCCCTTTACAGTGACGGCTCAGGCTGCACCGAACTTAGTCATCGACATGAGCAACATCGTCTTCAATCCAGCGATGCCCCAGCCGGGTGATCAAGTGACCATTCATGCGGTCGTGCGTAATGATGGTGCTGTGGCTGCGGAAGGGGTGCGCGTGCAGGTGCTGGATGTGACAGAGAGTGCCATCGCCGTGCCGATTGGTGCTTCACAGGAGATCGATCTGTTGCGCCCAGGGGGTGTGGCTACGGTGCAAGTGACCTATGACACAGCCAGTATGAATGGCAGCCGTAAGGTCAAGGTGGTAATTGACCCGCAAAATAGCATCACTGAGGTCGATGAGGATGATAACGAAGCACAGGCTACATTAACATTGTCAGAATCAACATTGCCCAATTTGATGTTGAATTCGACTCATGTAGGCTTTGACCCTGCCCAACCTGCCACAGGAGAGACCGTTACGATTATTGCCACAGTCTTTAACAATGGCGACCGTCCGGCGGAAAATGTGGTGGTGAGTTTTGTAGACAAAACCGACAGAGAAGTGCCGGTTGGCGAGCCACAGACCATCGCTCTGATTCCAGCTGGCGGCAGTGGCGTAGCACAAGTAAGCTACGATACGAGTGACTTGGCTGGTGATCGTAAGATCGGCATTAAGGTTGACCCCTACAACTTTATTGTTGAAGAGGGTGAGTTTGATAATGAGGTCAGCACAACGCTGGCGGTTCAGGGGCCATCCAACGCCAATCTCTCCGTGATCGCCACCAATATTAGCCTCCATCCGCAAGCGCCAACGCAGGGTGAGACGGTGACGGTGACCGCGGTCATCCGCAACAACGGCGACTTTCCCGTCGCCACCTTTACCGTGCAATTCTTGGATGTTACCGATGCCAAGATTCTGCCGATTGGCGAACGGCAGAGTGTGGCGGGCATTGCCGCAGGAGGTAGTGCGCTGGTAGAAGTGCTCTATCCCACGGCAGGGTTAGAAGGAATGCGCCGCATTCAGGTGGTGGCAGACCCCAATAACTTTGTGCCAGAGTCCAATGAAACTGACAATGAGGCGACCCAAAGCCTCTCCATTTCGCCTCCTGCGCGCCCTAATTTGTCCATGAGTGCCAGCAACATTGCTTTTGACCCGCCCATGCCAACCGAGGGCGATTTGGTGACGGTCACGGCTGTGGTGCTGAACAATGGCGCAGTGGAAGCGACGCGCGTGTTGGTGCAATTTGTCGATGTTACCAATGGCAACTTTGAGCCGATTGGGCTGGAGAAGACGCTGCCCGTGGTGCCGCCTGGTGGCAGCGCCACAATTAGTGCCACTTATGAGACCCAAGATCAACCAGGGAGTCGCAAGATTCAGTTGTTGCTTGATTCTAATAATTTAATTGCAGAGGAAGACGAGAACGATAACGAGGCGACGACTACGCTGATTGTTCAACCTTCGGCGTTGGCAAACCTATCCGTGTCACAAGCCAGCATCGGCTTTAATCCGCTGCAGCCCGCCGCGGGGGAAGCGGTGACGGTCACTGTGACAGTGCAGAATCGCGGCGCGGCTCCGGCAGAGAATGTTGTGGTGCAACTGCTTGATGTGAGCGATGGGGAGCCGATGCCGGTGGGGGGCACGGAGACAATTCCCTACTTGGCACCGGGTGGTGCGGTGGTAGTCACCATGCTCTATGATTATTGGAATACCACAGGCGAGAAGGATCGTTTAGATCCTGGTGAGCGCACCTTACGCGTGGCGGTGGATCCCTCGAACTTTGTGGTGGAGAGTGATGAGAGTGACAACCGCGCCACTGCCATTGTGAGATTTACCCCTGCCCATGCGCCGAACTTGATTCTCGTCGCTGGTAACATTGGCTTCTTGCCTGCCAAGCCAGTGGATGGCGAGGTGGTCACGGTGGCTGTTACGATCCTCAATGTGGGCAGCGCGCCAGCAACTGATGTTTTGGTGCAATTTGTCGATGTAACCGATGGTGGAGCCGAGCCGATTGGTGCCAAGCAGACGCTGGCGCTGATTCCTGCCGGACAGAGTGCCACAGCCTCTGTCACCTATGAGACCGCGAATAAAGCGGGTGAGCGGCGTATCCGCGTGGTGGCAGACCCGCATATGATTCTGCCAGAGACGGCAGAAGATGATAACGAAGCCATGGCTCTGCTGCGCGTGGACGAGGCTCCATTGCCCAACTTGGTGATTACGCCAGAGAATATCGGCTTTAATGTGATCGTGGGGCAACCCGGCGAGGTGGTAACGATTACCGCAACCCTCCTCAACAAAGGCACTGGGCCTGCCGAAAATGTGGTGGTGCAATTTGTCGATGCCACGACGAGCGAGGGGGTGCCAATTGCCGCCAATCAGGTGATTAGTACCATTCCTCCGGGTGGGGCAGAGTCGGTCTCGATCTTGTACGATACAAGCGGGCGTTTTGGCGAGTTGGATGTACAGGTGATTGTTGATCCCAACAACCTCGTGGTTGAGCAAGATGAGAATGACAACCGCGCTGTTACTTCGTTCGATGTGACGACTTCACCGATTGTTAACCTGATCATTCGCTCTACGCAGATCGGCTTTGACCCAAGTGAGATTGGCATGGAAGGCACGGCAACGCTCTATGCCACGGTGAGCAATGGGGGCAGTGCGCGGGTAGGTGAGGTTTTGGTGCGCTTCTTGGATGTCACCGATGGCGGCTCGACGCCGATTGGTGAGCCACAGACGATCACGTCGATTGGTGCGGCAAGTAGCGCGATGGTGGAAGTGCCCTACACTGTGCCGTCGGGCAGCAGTGACCGTAAGATTGAGGTGGTGGTTGATCCCAACAACACAATTGTGGAATCAAGCGAGAGTGACAATCAAGCCACGGCAACATTGGCACGCAGCAAGAGCGCGCTCGCCAATCTGCTGATTACCACCGACAATGTGACCTTTGCCCCCAAGCTGCCGATTGCGGGGGACGTGGTGACAATTCGGGCTGTGGTGCTGAATAATGGGGCTGCGGATGCCAGTGATGTGGTTCTGCAGTTTGTGGATACGACGGGCAATTCCAGCACAAGCAGTGGCGGCACGCCGATCGGCCCACAACAGGTCATTGCCACGATTCCAGCGGGGGGCAGCGCCACTGTTGAGATGAGCTATGCGACCACAGGCAAGATGGGCGAACGTACACTGCGTGTGGATATTGACCCCAACAACTTTATCGCTGAAGGGCGTGAGACGGATAACACGGCAAGGCTGGAACTGGAAGTCCATGCGCCAGAGCAGCCCAATCTCGTTGTGGTGGCTGGCAATATCAACACAAGCCCGCTGACTGCTACCACGGGTGAGCCGATGATCGTGCGTGCGGTGATCTTGAATCACGGGGTGCGCGAGGCGCGCGATGTGGTGGTGCAGTTTGTGGATGTTGGTAGTGGCAGCCAAGTCCCCATTGGCGCACCGCAGACCATTGCACGCATTGCCCCGGGTGGGGCTGGCACAGCGCAAATGAGCTTTGCGCCACAATCCGCCGGTGAATTAGTGCTCGAAGTTGTGGCTGATCCCAACAACTTTATTGTGGAGTCTAATGAACTGGATAATCGGGCGACCAAGGTGCTGACAGTCGGTGCGCCTCCCGCGCCAAACCTGGTCTCACTGAGCAGTAACCTTGAGTTTGTGCCGAGTATGCCGCAAGATGGCAATTTGGTGGTCATCTACGCCACGGTGCTCAACAATGGAACTGCGGGCGCAACCGATGTGGTGGTGCGTATTGAAGATGTCACTGATCTGGTGGAACCGGAACTGATTGGCAAACAGCGCTTGATTGATACGCTGCCAGCGGGTGAGGAAGCCACCATCCAGGTAACGTTTGATACCACTGGCAAGGCTGGTGATCGCACGATTCGTATGATTGTGGATCCGCCCAACACGGTGGTTGAGAGCGATGAAAGTGACAATGAAGCATTGGCTACGCTCACCGTTGCGCCGCCACCTGCGCCCAACTTGGTGGTGAGCGACAACAGCCTGCGCTTCAGCCCCATTTCACCGAATGATGGACAAGTGGTGACGATGACGGTGACGGTGCTAAATGATGGGCAACTTAATGCCAACCGTGTCGAGGTGCAGGTGCTGGATGTGACCAACGGCAATGAAGTGCAAATTGGTGATATCCAGATTATTGGTGGAATTTCCAGCGGTGGGTCGGGAATTGCCCAAGTCACCTATGACACGACTGGGTTGGAGGGCGAGCGTACGATTCAGGTGGTGGTGGATCCAGTTAATTTGATTGCTGAGACAAATGAAGAAGATAACCAGATCGAGGCAACGCTGACGGTGAATCCGCCTGCGGATGATCCAAGTGTGCAGCCGAATCTGGTGATTAGCAGCACAAGCGTTGTCTATACGCCCACCATGCCCATGCCGGGTGATGTGGTGACGTTGACTATCAATGTCACCAACGATGGTGCCGCTGAGGCCAATGGCGTGGGTGTGCGTGTGATGGACGTTTCAGGGGCGACGCCAGTTCAGGTTGGCGATGATGTGATTATCCCTGTGATTGCCATGAGCGAAACCATGTCGGTGACAATGCCCTATGTCACCACCGATCTAGAAGGCAACCGCACGTTGACCATCTCGGCAGACCCGGAGAATACGATTGTCGAGAGCAATGAGAATGACAATACGGCAACCGTGACGATTCCATTGGGCGGGGGTGGTGATGATCCAGGAGAACCAACTGAGCCAACAGATCCGGCAGAACCAACATTGCCAACTGAATCCGCAAGCGAAACTGCGACGCTTGATGGAGTTGACCCTCGTCTTGAACCCTCTGCACCAGGACTGAATGTGCAGGTGGCAGACGACTTGGATAAACGTGATGGGGGTGCGCCATAGCGTTGTCTTGAATTGAGTTTGCAACAAATTGAAGTGCTTTATTCGTTCCAACTAGCACAACCTTAACTGCGATCAAGCTTACCAACACAGTTAGGGTTGTGCTTTTGATATGGTGAGGCTATACAATACAGGGTAGGCATACAATGCCGCAACTTTCCTTCCCATATTTCCCCATGTAATTAAGGAGCCTGCTGTGAAAAGAACTCTATCCCCCATTATTTGGCTTGGGCTGATCTGTGTCCTGAGTCTGAGTTTGCACGCCTCAACCGTAATCGCTCAGGAAACAGAACCTGCACAAACATTAGCTCCGCTAGGTACGGGCTTTACCTATCAAGGCGAGTTGCAAGATGGTAATGGGCTAGTAACCGCATCCTGCGATTTTCAGTTCAAACTCTGGGATGCCGCAAGCGCAGGTGGACAGGTTGGTACTACTCAAACAGTTAATAATGTTTCTGTGAGTCAAGGGCAGTTCTCTGTGTTGCTCAATGAAGGCGCACAGTTTGGCGGCAGCGCATTTACAGGTGATGCCCGTTGGCTTGAACTTGCCGTTCGTTGTCCGGCTGGCAGCGGCACTTTTACAGCTTTAACTCCACGCCAACCCTTGGCAGCAACACCTTACGCGTTGTACAGCCAATCCTCTTCATGGAATGGTCTTGCCGATATTCCTGCTGGCTTTGCTGATGGTGAAGATGATGATACGACCTATACTGCTGGTACGGGCTTGGCACTTGCCAACGGTACGTTTAGCGTTCAGTCCGTCCCCTGGACGTCGCTTAGCGCTATTCCGGCAGGGTTTTCTGACAATGTAGATGATGATACGA
>JBBQIG010000086.1:0-12088 GCA_038324715.1 Anaerolineae bacterium
CGCAGTCCCTTAGTCGTTCCCGGCATGCCTGAAATCCCGCCTCCGGGGATTCCATGCACAGCAAAGGCTCGTGCCTATACACAGCTAATCGATCAGCTAGGTGCAAAAGGCGTGGACCATATTCTTGTAAACGCAAGTCAAGGTGTGAACTCTTTGAGTCAGCACCCAATCGGTATAAACACTAATTATCTGTTTGACGACGACGCAAATCGCCCAGGGGTCAGTGTAAGCACAACAGAAGCCTTGCGCTCGATGGGAGTGAAGTACTTGCGTTATCCGGGAGGAGAAAAATCAGACGCATACCTCTGGTCGATTCCTCCCTTCGAACGACCCAACCCGACGCTAGCTCGAACCGGCACATGCGAATGGCCTTCGCAGGAGCCAAAGCTGGTCGAGAGCGATTTGGAAACTTTCAATATAGATCCTCTCGATTTCGATGAATTTATGACCATGGCACGCTATATCGGCGCGGAACCGGTAATCGTGATCAATTACGACTCCATGTATAAACCATCTAGCTGCGGCGGGATCACACCAACCCGGCAACAGTTGATTGATACGGCGGTAGCATGGGTACAGTATGCCAATATTGATAAAAATTACGGAGTCCAGTACTGGGAAATCGGCAACGAAAGCTACCTCCCTGCGTACAACGGCGGAACGACCGCCACCCAGTATGCTGAAGACCTGATCGTATTTTCTGAAGCTATGAAAGCTGTGGATCCATCGATCAAGATTGGTGCAAATGGGTTGCCATCCAGTTGGTGGCAAACGGTATTACCAATTGCCAGCTCCTCCATCGATTTTTTGTCTGTTCATGTCTATCCCGCCACCAACTGGAAGAGTTATGAATACTATCGCACTCATGAGCCCAACCTCATTTCTGCCGTTAATCAAGCAATCCGTCATATCAACCAGTATGCTCCAGTTGCGGATAGAAAAAGATTAACGGTGGCAGTTACCGAACTAAGTTCGGCCGATTGGTCAGGTGCGTGGCCGCATATCAACGACACCGGACATGCCCTGGTCTTATTCGAAATCCTTGGTCGGCTCCTTCGACATCCAAGGGTAGAATTTTCTCAGTTCTGGAACACGCGCTGGGAGAACAACAATGACCCTGAGATAAAAGAACTCCATGACGCCCTCAGCAGTGTGAACAATTTCAATCCCACGGGCAGGATTTTGTGGATCTGGGGCAAATATATGCAGGATTCGATGGTGTACACAAGACAGACTACGATGGTTCGTTCGTTCGCAACACTTTCCTCCCATAAGAACAAACTCGTCGTGCTTCTGCTCAATAAGGATACTGTTACCCACGCCACTCAGGTCAAGCTGTCTAACTTTCCGATAGGCACAGGCCGCGCCAAACAGTACATGTTCCGGGGCAAGTCGCCGACGGATACAGATCCTACCTGGGCGCAAGCAGTCGATATCTTTGTCAGTCGGAGTACTGTGTCTCTTTCTCTAGAGCCACTTTCCATCACGGTGCTCGAATTTGCACGCTAGCTCCACCGACGCACTGCCTGTGTTAGGGATTACAGGAAAGATTTAGCCTTTTCCTAACATGCCTCATCCCGAAATTTAACGAATGGGAACAGAAGGCGAGGGCTGAATAGCCAAAGACGAATAGAGTTTGAGGCGGTTGTGCCAGCACCAGAAGCGTGGGCTTTCAAGGGCAAGTTTAGACTTAAAGAGGCAGAAAGTCGTTTCTAATTTGCCAATGGCGAGCATATGCGTGGAGCACTTGCCAAGCATCCTCGATGAAAGTGGTGGTCATGTTGGCTCCGTTTGCGCCTTACTTTCGAGCATTCAACACTCGCCCACGGAATGAGGGTATACGGACTTTACCATGAGCAACGCGCTATCAATAGTAGCAAATACGCGCCACGCCAAAGCAGAATGTCATGGTGTAGACACCCGCACCAAATCACCCTCATAGCGCACAAGCACACGATAACCGTCGTTCCACGGAGACACTGTTCCGAACTGTCCGACGATGCCCACCACTTGAAATTGCTCGCCCTTTTGCACATAGGGGCGTCGCCAGTCCAGGCTGGCGCGTACGGTGACGCGGACTGGCGACGCGTCTGGATTGGCTGGGTCGCCTAGGTAGATGCTGTCTCCTTGCCAGCCTGTGACCGTGCCTGTAAAGCTCACCAAGCGGCCTTCGAGTGTTTCGCCGATAGTGCTGATGGTGATGGGAAGGGGGGCGAGGGGTGTGCCGGGTGCAAAGGGCCAAACTTGCCCCGGCTCGGTGATTTCGATTTCCATTTCACCCCGAAACGATTTGACCACACCTCCACGCACCAAGACCCAATCGCCTTCCTGCATTGCAATAAATTCACCCTTGCGAAGATAAACTTGTACGCCCAACCCGGCAGTGGGCAGAGGCGCGCCATTGGTATCCAGTGCCGCTTCGGCGAGATAAATGGCTGAGGGGAAGAGTCCTGGTGGCGCGACTACTTGGGCACGAAACTCGACAATGGCTTGCAGACCGCGCAATTTTGCCAGTGTGAGTGAACCGGGGGGGCCGGGGGCTTGACCAAAGTTGGGGCTGAGTGGATCGCCTACGTCGGTGGGATCGATGGGCGGCGGATCATTGTTGGGTTTGCGTGCCGGCTCGGCTGGTGGGAACGCTTGATTGGGCTGACCCGGGGTGGGGGGTGTGCGTTGCTGCCAGTCACCGCCATCGGGCACGCGGCTTAAGGAGGGGCCATAGCCGCGATTCTCCCACGCAAGGGTATCCACCTGATTCCCATCAGCATCGAACAATTGGATGAAGTCAGCGGCGTCATTCAAGCTCAACCCAGTCTCGTCACGCCAGAGTAGCAACCGTTCCCCTGCGCTAATGAAGCGATCTGCGCCAAAGGTAAAGCTGCGCCCCCCTGTGCTTGTGGCTGCGTCGCACAACTTGTACTTTGCTAATGAGATCGGCGCATTGCCAGAATTGATCAGCTCGATGTATTCATCCTCAGTGTTGACTTCGCCATCGCCATTATGGTCTGCCCCGGGTGCGGGCAGGACTTCGTTGAGCAACAGCTTGCCACCTGCCACCGGCGCAACATAAAGCGGCGCGGTGATGGCAAAGTCGCCATCCAACTGCGTTGCCACCACATAGAGCATGCTGCCCGGTGCGGCGGGAATGGTGAGTTGCCAACGACCATCAGGCGGGGGCAGGTCGAGTTGGCGCACCAGATGATCGCCTTGCCAGAGTGCCAAGCCAGCACTTTCGCCGCTGCTATCTCCATAGAGAATGTGCAGGTTTAATTCATTGGCGGGGGCAATTGTGCTGCCCATCCATTCATTGCCACCCGTGTAGAGTGCAAGCCATAACCCTGGTGAGGAGGTCAGCCATCCTCGCCGCGCCCCTAGTGCGTCGAGGAGTCCGGTTGGCTCGGCATGGGTCGCGAGCAGTCCTGTGTAATGCGGGGCTAACACGGAACTTCCTGGGAGTGGGGGTGTGGTATTGCCTGCGGGGAGTAGTGGCATTTCCGCTGTCTGCCAAAGTGCCTGAAGCGGCCCCAAGCCACCGGGTGCAGAAACATTGTCGGCGGTGAAGAGCGGCGCGTTTTGGATCCCGTTTTCCACTTGTGGGGGTAATTGGGCTAGCGCGTTCTGTGTATTGAGAAACTCAAAGAGATCACCCCAGCCCAGGGGCGCCGCAGTGACGTCGCTATAAATAATCGCTTGGTCGCCTTCTGGATGCTGCCAGCGCCATGCTGGAAGCGCAATCGGTCCGTCAATTTGTGCAATGCTGACGAGGTCTGTAGGTGTGCGGTCGGTATCGGCAATGGCGAGAAAGTCTAGTCCCAAAGCCCCCGCTGCTGCCATTAATACATGGGGTGGAACTGTGCCGCCAGGGCTAAAGGTGCTTGCTGCGCCGAGTGAACCCCACAATGCAACCATCCCCCCATCTACCGTCACAGGCGGATGGCTTTGGAGGGTGGGCAGGGCAAAGGTGCTAAAGGGATTGGGGGGCAGCAGCATAAAGCGATGACGTACATCCGTCACGTCGGGAAAGGGCGCTCCAGGCGCTTGAAAGAGTGCGGTCTGGCTGGGGAGCGCTAGATATCCTGTAAGACCCAGGGGTGCGTATGTGCCCTCTTTCCAGGCGACTGCATCTGCCAACGCTCCTTCTGGGTCAAAGAGCAGCAACTCGTCGCCATCGTCGGCGAGTGCTAATTCACCTCTGCCCAAAATGGGGTCGCGCACGAGTTGTAACAGGGATGGATCACTGTTGCTCCATTCAGCATCGGCTGCGCGACCCCAAACTGTGCGAAAGGTGAGCGCATGGCGCGCGATCACCCAACTGGAACCAGGGGAGATCACGACGCTGGCAGGTAGGAGCATAAAGCCCTCGGCGTCACCTGGGTACTCAACATCGCCAATTCGCCATTGATCCAACGACACAGGTGCGCCACTGACGTTGCGGAGCACAATATATTCCTGATCGCTGCCCTGCGGATAGACTTGGGCAATGATCAAGGGAGAGGGGAGGGCACGGCGACCCCATGCCACTGGAAGCGGTGTTGGTGAGGGTTTGGGGGTTGGCGTGGTGGGTGGGACTGTGGGGGATGCTGTGGGTGTTGGTATTGGCGTGGGTGTGGCTGGGACATAGACATAGGGCGCACCCGGGGTTCCCGAATCCCCTGCCGAACCAGTCCAGGGCGTATGCGCTCGTTCCCAAGTTGCTGTGCTGTCGAAGGTTGTGCGCTCCAAGCTGGCTCCCGCGTATACGCGTAGGCCCGCATCACCCCAGGTGAGTTGATCGACCAGCACCCCCCACGGCGTAATCAGTTGAAGCTCATCGCTTTCGTTGGCAAGTTGCATGCCCGTATAGCCTAGCTGCACAGTGACCCCGCCATTTTGAGCCGAGTCACTCCCCCTTGCCACGACAGCATAGCCACCTGGCTGGAGCCAAAAGTCACCGTTGAGAGTTGTGCGGTCACTGCCCAAGTCAGCCAATATCCAGCCATTTAAGTTGATGGCAAAGGAGTCGCCATTGTATAGCTCCACCCACTCGCCCATCTCATCCGTCACTGCGGCGGGGTCTGCCATGATTTCGCTGAGGTAGAGACGGGGTGGCACAGCTGGCGGTGGTGTTGGAACAGGCGTTACCAAGGCAATGTAGGGCATACCCGGCGTGCCTAAATCTCCTGCAGACCCAGACCACGGGGCATAGGCAGTGACCCAGGTCGCCGCGGCATCAAACGCTGTGCGCTCTAGGCTTGCTCCCTCGCCTGTTTTTATCGTCTCGCTTCCCCAAATGAGTTGATCGACCTCCACGCCCCACGGCGTAATCAGCAGGAGTTCATCACTTTCATTGGCGAGTTGCAGCCCCGTATAGCTCAGTTGCACGTTCACGCCGCCATTTTGAAGAGGGTCAGAATTGAGTGCTACGACAGCATAGTCCCCAGGTGGCAACCAATAGTCGCCGTTGAGAATCGTGCGGTCATTGTCCAGGTCAGCCAACGTCCAGCCATTGAGGTTGATAGGGAAAGAGTCGCCATTATAAATTTCAACCCACTCGCCCATATCATCGCCAACTGCTGCAGGATTCGCCATGATCTCGCTCAAGTAGAGACGGGGCGGCGTGTCGGGTGGAGGCGTGGCTGTTGGGGTGGCAGTGGGGGGTGGGCTATAGGGTGCGCCGGGGCTGCCCAAGTCGCCAGCAGAACCGGGCCAGGGCGAGTGTGCTACTGTCCAGGATGCGTTGATATCTGGCGCGCTGCGTTCCAAGCTAGCGCCGTTATGTGCAACCAAATTTCTGCCTTCGCCCCAAGTCACACTATCCACAATTTGCCCTTCGGGGTTACGCAGGCTCAAGGTTTCGCTTTGGTTGGCAAGGTTCAATAGATGATAGATGTAGGCTGGCTGGATGCCGCCGTTTAGCGCCGAATCATCTTGACGCGCCAAAAGGAGATAGCCGCCTGGTTGAACCCATAGCTCAAAAGGGAAAAGATGTTCGCCATTGCCCTCGTTGACCAAACTCCAAAATTGGAGGTTGATAGCTTCGGGGCTGGCGTTGAAAATTTCGATCCACTCGCCTTCCTCATCGCCCACGGCATTAGGGTCTGCATGGACTTCGTTGATGAGCAATGAAGGGGAGGGAGTGGGCTGCGCCCAGAGTGGCAAGCGGCTGCCAAGTCCGCCAAAGATGCTAATGAGGAGCAATGCCAAAGCTGGCGCGCGCCAGTTCCTCACGACCCGTGCCGGAGGTAACAGGCGAAAGCACACGTGTGCCCCACTGGACATGGGGAAGCTCCTCCAACGAGGTGGTTGGGTAGGCGGATAGTAGATTGACTCAGAAAGATTCGAAAGGCTAGTAGACTGACGGCTAGCCTGGAGGTGGTAGAGCTAGTATGCCACACATTTGAGCAATCAAAGCTTAAAATTGGCTGTCAGATAGTAGAAACTCAAGAATAAGAATTTTCTGTATCGGTGAGTAGGTGAGATGGGTAGATCAGAGGGTAAGTGGCTAGTACATAACGGCTCAAATAACACCGTAGTTCGCACCGCCTCTTCCAGAGTATGAGTGACGGATGAAGTACCAAGAAACTATGGGCTTGTTTACGCCCCCGTGTACTAGTGTAAATTCTGCACCAGAATCAGTCATCAAACGGAGGAATGAATCTGGTGCAGAGGGACGGGTTTGACTACCAACTCTCGTATTCGTCGAGCCGGCTCTTGGCTGTACCTGCTTCCAGTGACTTGCTCGCTTCTGCCAGGTTGGCAATCCTTTGGATCATTTTGGAAAAGAGCGTGCCATGCAATGGGTAGACGGCGTACCAATAGAGCAGACCTGCCAGCCCTTGGGGGGCAAAATAGGCTGTTTGCACCAGGCAGGTGACATCGGGTTCTTTCTCATCGGGCTGCACCTCAAATTGCAGCCAACCCTTTCCAGGCAACTTCATCTCGGCACGCAAGAGGATTGATTTGTTGGGCTTTACTGATTCAACGCGCCACCAGTCGAGCGCATCACCTGCACGCAAGTTGTCGGGATGGCGGCGACCCCGACGTAAGCCCACCCCGCCCACCGCACGATCCAGCAGGCCGCGCAACACCCATAGCAGATTAAACGCGGGCCAACCACGTTTGCCGCCGATGCCCGCAAAAGCACGATAGACCGCGTCCGCAGGTGCATGGACTTGGAGGGAACGGCGTTCGATTAACATGCCTTGCTCTTCGGTAAAATAGACGGGGGGAATGTCACCGCTGCTGGAGACCAGCGCGTCGCTCCAAATCGTCTCGATATCGCCACCTTCGGTACGCGATAAGGCTTTGTGAACTGCCAAGGCGAAGTCAACAGGATGAATTTGCGGGAATAGTTCTTGCGCCAAGTTGTCACGCACCACGACCTCGTTGCGTAGCCCAAGAATCAGCGGTCTTGCCATTCTAGCTCGGATCGGGGTCATCCAGTGCACCCAATAGGAAGAAAGACCCGGGGCGAGCAACGGCCAGGGAATGAAGATGCGAGGGAATCCACGCAGCCGTGCATAGACCGCCATCATATCTTTGTAACTGAGAACCGTACTGCCACCGATCTCGATGATTTTGCCTGCGCTCTCCGGCTCGCTTAATGCGGCAATAAAGTAGGCGATTACATCCTGAATAGCAATTGGTTGCGTGCGCGTGTAGACCCATCTTGGACAAAGCATCACGGGCAGGCGCTCACACAGGCTGCGTAACATCTCAAACGAGACGCTGCCTGACCCGACAACCATGCCTGCGCGGAATTCCGTCACGGGCACACCTGCTTCGCTCAAGGCAGCGCCTGTGGCTTGGCGCGAACGCAGGTGCTCAGAGAGATCGCTGTTCGCCTCACCCAGCCCGCCGAGATAGATAATGCGTTTGACGCCTGCTTTGGCTGCTGCTTGGGCAAAATTGCCTGCTGCTTTTAGATCGCGCTCGGCAAACTCGGCACTACCGCCCATACTATGGATCAGATAATAGGCAACCTCGACACCGGCAAAGGCCGCGGGCAGTGTCTCTGGCTTGAGCGCATCGCCTATCACGACTTCAACTTCTTTATACCAAGAGCGACCTGCTAACCGTTCCGGTTCTCCACGCACCAGCGTGCGCACGCGATAGCCTGCATGGATCAGTCGCGGAATTAGCCTGCCTCCTACATAGCCTGTTGCACCCGTCACCATGATTAACGGCTTTTGGCCGTTTGTATCACCCTTCTCTGACTGGTTGACTTGCCTGTCCACTACCTCTAGGTCTATCTCTTCATCTTTTTGTATATCTTTTTCTATATCTGCTTGCATACTGCTCTCCATGCTGTTTCTACTGTGTCTCAGTGCGTTTCTGTTGCACCCTACGTCATATCACCGTCATTTCTGTTCACGCACAAAGCTTTGTGAATCATGTGTAGAGACATTGTATCAGGGGGGAAGGGGTCAAACTGTAAGCATGGTTGTGCGTTAGATATTGATTCGAGTGCTAGATTATATGTGCGGAGGGGATGGTTCTTTTACTAAATTGACGAACTAAGCTGTAGGGGCGGTGCCCCCGTGCCCGCCCGCATTCCAGTGCGGTAGGCCACAGGGGGCCTACCGCACAGCCGACCTCGTTAATTTAGCGAAAGAACTATTAAACAGCGAAGGGCATATTTTCGGGCCAACGATCTTGGGGTTCAAAGCCGAGCAGACGCCGGGCAGGTTCCAAGTCCATGTGGGGAATCTCGGCGGTTTTGCTGCCAGCAAAGACTACGATCTGCTCGCCTGGGGCTGGTATTTCCGACTCGACACAGCGCTCAAAGAAGCGTTGTGCGTCGGCATAGCTGAGGTAGATGTTTTGTGCGTATGCGCTGGCTGCAATGGCTTGCGCTTGCTGCAAACTGCGCGGCAGCCAACCCACGCGCACATTGATCACCGACATCCCATGCACCCTTGCATACATGTCGCCCATCAACTCACCCCATGCCTTGGTTAAGGCATAGAGATTGCGCGGACGTAGCCCCTCATCCACGCCAATCGAGCGACCAGGGCTACCAAAGCCCTCAATCACCTGCACGCTGCTGGTTAGGACAAGCCGCTGTACCCCAAATTCGCGCGCCGCCTCGCAGATGTAATAGGGGCTGATGACATTGGGGCGCAATAATGTCTCGACCAAATCGCCATTATCCACATAGGCTGCTAAGTGGATAACAGTATCCATGCCCTCTACCGCGCGATAAACCGTTTCTTTATCGGCCAAATCACCTTCTATGACATCGGCGACATTGGGTGTGGAGCGGAGATCTGCGCCGCGCACCGTGTGTCCGCGCGCTTGCAGAGCCACGCAGACCGCATTGCCAATTGCGCCAGCCGAACCGGTGACGAGAACACGCCTAGTGTGGGTCGTTTGTTGGGTGCTCAACGTGGATCTCCTAATCTGCGAGTTTTGAATTTATTCGGGCATAACCGCGATGAAATGCTTGTCTGTTGGGCGATCTGCTCATCTGTGCCAACGGTAGGGTAGGGAACTCCTTTATGGTTGGATTATATGGCTAGAGATTAAGGTAGACGTGGTGCGCGTGGTACTGTCTAGTATAGGCGCGAAAGTGGGCGGGAGCAATCAGCTAAATTGGCTGGAGACAGAGGTGATGTCAATGCCCTCTGGGCCGAACTAGGCGAGCATACTGAGCAGTTTTTTAGTTGATGAACCTTTCTTGCTGGGCACGGCGTTTATGCACTGTAGAGTATCCATCCAGTGACACTAGGTAACGCTTCGGGAAATTTATCTTTGGCTCCTCCTGTTGGTCAACTTCAGATTCGTCCTTTTTGTGCCGCTGACCAAGAGCCAGCCAAGCAATTGATCCTTGCTGGATTGGGAGAGCGTTGGGGATGGATTGACCCAACGCTCAACCCTGATCTCAATGATATTGCGCTTACCTATGCACCAGGGATTTTTCTGGTAGCCTATCTTAATGATGTTTTGGTGGGAACGGGGGCGTTGATGCCAGAGGTGAGTGGTGAAGGGAAAGGTGCCTTGCGTGTAGTACGCATGTCGGTACGCGCAGATTTGCGACGGAATGGCATAGGGCGACGTCTCCTTGATGCGCTGCTAGAAGAGGCGCGAAGGATTGGTTGCAATCACATCATTCTGGAGACAACTTCCACTTGGACAGATGCAGTTCACTTTTACAGGCGATACGGTTTCCAGGTGGAGGGCGAGATGGATGGAGAGACACACATGGTATTGGATCTCCTTGATTGAGGCTCTACTGTTTAAGTTCTGTCTATCAAGTTCTGTCTATAGAGAATGAATGACAGAGAATGAATAATGAGTAGAACCTCTTGCACCCCGATTTTTTTGCAGCTTTACGAATCGGCGCGCGCGATGTAATCTATCCGTAACATTTGTTACCTATCCGATGGTGATTGTTTTTCCGGTCATGCTTCCCAACATAGGCCACTTTAGTACAATTTAATACACTTGGCACAACGTTTTGCACTGTAGAATTTGTTGACAGGCGCGGGCAAACCCCCTGTCATATCCCCTGTCGTGTGTCATATGAGGTAGTGGCTTACGTAATTTCTATCAGTGAGCCGTACTGTGAATATCTGTTCAGCGAATATTTAAGAGAATAGCTACCCGCGTGATGGTTAGAATTTGTGCTGCCGATGGTAGCGCAAGTGCGTTGCTGACCCGATTGAGGAGTCAGGAGGAATAATGAACGACGTCCCAGTATGGTATCAACATTATGAGGAGGGTGTGCCGCTCACCCTTGATATTCCTGATACCCCCATCTATCAGATTTTGCGGGATAGCAGAAACCGCTTTCCCAACAAGATTGCCGTGCGCTTTATCCTCAAGTATCTAATGAAGGGGATCAAGATTGGGAGCACCTATACTTTTGCCGAGTTAGACGAGGCTAGCGATCGCTTTGCCGCGGCGTTACATGGTTTGGGGGTACGGCAGCATGATCGCGTTGCTGTTATGTTGCCCAACTTGCCCCAGTATGTGACTGCCTTCTATGGAATTATCAAGGCTGGGGCAATCGTGGTGAATATCAACCCCACCTATACCCCGCGCGAGGTACAGCATCAACTAAATGATAGTGGTGCGGAAACAATTCTGACGCTGACGGGGCTTTACAGTCGTGTGCAGGAGAGTCGCCACGGTACCAAGCTCAAGCACGTTATCCTGACTGATATTGTGGATTCGCTCCAGTTACATTGGCGGTTGTTGGCTGCACGGCAAGTGCGCGCCACTGGCATGATGGTTAAGGTTCCACCTGCACCGAATGTCTATAACTTCTTTGAGTTGATCCGCCGCCATCCAGCGCAACCACCCACTGTGACCTATGCTCCTGATGATGTGCAAGTTCTTCAATATACAGGAGGTACCACGGGGACGCCCAGAGCCGCGATGCTCACCCATCGCAACCTGATTAGCAACGCATGCCAGATTCAAGCGTGGCTCAATAAGATTGAGATTGGTGGCGAAAAAATTCTGGGCGCACTCCCCTTTTTCCATGTCTATGGGATGGTGACCAATATCATCACCTCAACCAAGATCGCCGCCGAGTCGGTTATCATTCCCAACCCTCGTGACGCTGATTTGATCTTGCAGATCATTGACCACGAGAAGATTACTTTTTACCCGGCGGTGCCAGCCATGTACAGCGTGCTGCTCAACCATCCACGGCTCAAGGAATTCGATCTGCACTCAATCAAATCTTGTATTTCGGCAGGTGCCTCTTTGCCTATAGAGGTCGCCAACAAGTTTGAAGCAGTTTCCAAGGGGCAAGTGGTCGAAGCCTATGGGTTGAGTGAGACATCGCCAGCCGCAGTGGCGAACCCGTTTGGTGGCAAGCGCCGCATTGGTGCAGTTGGCGTTCCAATTTCCAACACAACTGTAGAGATCGTCACTGTGGATCCAGATGAGAATGGAGAGTATCACCTAGTTCCTGTTGGGGAAGAGGGCGAGTTGATCATCTATGGACCACAAGTGATGAAGGGCTATTGGAATAATCCTGAAGATACAGCCAAGGCGATTAACGCACGTGGCGGGCTGCATACTGGCGATATTGTCAGAATGGATGAAGAAGGCTTTCTCTATGTGGTGGATCGCAAGAAAGACCTGATCATTGCCA
>JBBQIG010000087.1:0-12065 GCA_038324715.1 Anaerolineae bacterium
CTTCAACCAGAATTAAGCCAGAGTGTGGTGCAAGCGAGGCTGGCTTAAAGACGACGGTATTGCCATAGATGAGCGCTGGAGCCATCTTCCAGGCTGGAATGGCGATAGGGAAGTTCCACGGTGTAATGAGCGCAACAACACCCAATGCTTCGCGGCGGGTATACAGTAGCTCACCTGTCATGTTGCTGGGCAGTGTGGTGCCGCCCATGCGCCAGCCTTCCCCTGCATAGTAGCGGAAGATATCTCGGGCACGAGTGACCTCGATCATCGCCTCGTTTCGGGTTTTCCCCTCTTCGCGTGTGAGAATGGCTGCATATTCATCCTGGCGTGATTCAAGGATGCGGCTGGCTTTATCGAGAATGACTCCGCGTGCGGGGGCTGGCATATTGGCCCAACCAGGCAGTGCGGCACGTGCCGCTTCAATCGCTCTGTCGGTATCTTCTTTGGTTGACGATGGGAAGGTTCCGATGACATCCCCTTGCTTGGCAGGGTTTTCATTGGTAAAGGTAGCACCATCACTGGCATCTACCCATTCGCCATTAATTAAGTTCTTGTATGCTTGCATTTTATCTTTCCTGTCCTTATTAAAACCAACAAGTACCTAGCGGTCGGCACTTGTATCCGCTTACTCTTGTTTACTTGCAATTGTTTACTTGATTTTATGCAACTCGGTTGCTCAGGGACTTGCCGCCAATGGAAACGTGCACAATATCACCAGAAGTTAGCGTGAAATCATCGCCGGGAACGACACCTGTACCCGTCATTAAAAAGACGCCGTTGGGGAATTCCATCTCGCGGAAGAGGTAGCTCGCAAGATCCTGAAAGGTGCGCTTCATCTGCGAGGTCGAGGTGTCACCGGTAAAGGCCATTTGTCCGTCACGCTCGATTTGGAGCTGGATGCCCAAATCGGTCATCTGTGCGACATCGGCCAAATGGATGCCAGGGCCGACGGCACAGGAGCCGGTATAGCTTTTGGCTTGCGGTAGATAGAGAGGATTCTCGCCCTCAATGTCACGTGAGGACATATCATTGCCAATTGAATAGCCGACAATTTCGCCGTGTGCGTTGATGACGAGCGTAAGCTCTGGCTCCGGCACATTCCACTTGCTATCCTCACGGATACGTACCGACTCTTCGTTACCTACGACGCGCCAACCGATGGATTTGAAGAAGAGTTCAGGGCGTTCCGCTTCGTAGACGTTTTGATAGACATCGGCACTGGTGGCGGATTCTGCCTTACGTGCATCGCGACTGCGAAGATAGGTCACGCCACTGCCCCATACTTCAAGGTTTGGCTCTACGGGTGTTAGCGCATCCCCACTGGCTGGCTCGCCTTTGGGCATTGCTGCCAACGCCGCGTTCATTGCCGCTGCGGGAAGGGCTAACAAGGAGGCAAGGGTCAAGCCGCGGGGTAAGAAGTGTCCATCTACAGCCCACTGAGAGGCATTTGGGGTCGTATGGCGGGTTAAGTACATAGATCGCTCCATTTTGGTGGTCAGATAGAAGTGGAAATCAGGTCATCCAAATCTTGGTATTTTCAAAGTATTAGAAATGTTTCGCCATAGATGTAAGCTCTGTATCAGGCTTGTTGCTTACGCCACTCGGCATATTCGGCTTTTGTCTGCTCGTTGGGTGGGTAGACGCCGATGATGCTTGCACCCTGGGCAATTTTATTCTGGATGAACTCTTCAAGACGTTCTTGCTCATACGCATCGTGAGCGACTTCTTCGGCGACTTGTGAGGGAATGGCAACCACACCTTCGCCATCGCCCACGATAATATCTCCCGGCATGACCAACACGCCAGCACAAGAGATGGGAACGTTGATGTCGATTGGATGATGAACCTCAAAGGAGGTAGTGGCATTGGGCGCTTTGATATAGGCCGGAAGTCCAATAGACTTGAAATTCGGCGTGTCGCGCAATGCGCCATCTGTCACCAAACCACCTGCGCCGCGTGCTTTCAGGCGTGTCGCCAGAATGTTCCCCAGTGTAGCGGCGCGGACATCGCCGCGTGCGTCCATGACCAATATATCATCCTCGTTCACCCCTTCAACGGCGAGGCGTTGGATGTTTACGGTGTTGTCATAGAGGGTATCTACCATATCTTCGCGCGTGGGTACATAGCGCAGGGTAAAGGCGTAGCCCACCATTCGCAGATCGGGAAGCAAGGGATAGAGACCGGTGAGAAAGGTGTTGTGGAAATTACGCTTGATCAGTTGGCTGGTCAGCGTTGCGGTGGAGACTGTACGCAACTTGGCAAAAGCTTCGGCAGAAATCGTATGTGGGCGTTGGAGTGCGGACATGGGATGCTCGCTTCTAGGCTGTTGTAGTTTGGATTTTGGGGTACGGCCCGAAATATGAACAAGAGGAGCGGCCCGTACTCGTCACCTTAAAGATTGTACCACAGGGCGCGGGAATCGGTGGGAAAAGTGGAATTGAGGAATACGCGGAATAGCGCGGGCAGGTTTGCAGAGCGTGGCAGAGTATGAACCTGGGCCTGTTAGAACGGTGGGAAAAACATTGGGTCATCCCGTATTAGATCAAGGCATGCGTCAATAGACAATTCTGGGTAAAGCTCTATCCACTTTCCAGTATGGCGCATATAGGCAAGGCTAAACTGGCGGTTGCTAACATACCCCATGCGCGCAAAGCGCTCCTCAAAGCTTGGCGAAAGTGCGTAAGGTCCAGGGCTGGCGAATGTTCCACAGAAGTAAAAGTAGCCGCGATTCCACTTCGTCCAAATATCGATCAGATAGTTGAATTGGGGATCCTCTGGTGGAGGCTTGATGATGTTTGGTTTTAGATGTTGATCAATAAGTTCCTGCGCTTTTAGCTCAAGCTCTGTCTTCACCGCAGCCGGAACGGCTGATTTGGGTGCTTTCATTGGATACCAGCCCCATTCTTTGCGTTTCTTTGCCATAGGAAGATGCTTGCCTCTCCATTTAAGTTCTCCTCTTGAGAGGCGCTACCATTTGCAACAGTGCCTCTCAAGAGGAGTTACGGCAACTTCTACTCTTTACGAATACTCGACATAGTCAGTCTTGTTAGCGTTGACCCAATCCCAATTGATGGGGACACCGAGACCTGGGCCTTGGGGTACGGGGACGTGACCCTGGCTGTCGATGGCGTCTAGGGTGTCGCGATAGCCGTCGCCAAAGAGATGCTCGGCATGGCTGGCTGGTGCTTTGGGATGGAGTAGCCCCATTTCATAGTAGTTGGTATTGCGGATGGCTGCCATGCACTGGCGTTGGGCTGGGCCTGGGCCATGAAATTCAATGTCAATGCCAAGCGCCTCGGCAGCATGGGCTAGCTTCATGACGCCCGTGATGCCATCATAACCGACGTCGCCGCGTACATAGTCGGTGGCTTCGGCGATGACAAAGTCGATGTGTGGCTCTAGGGAGCGCACATGCTCGGTCTGGAGCAACGGTGTCTTGACCAACTGGCGCAGCTTGCGGTGGGCAAATTGCGAGATGCCCCCGTCGCGATAGGGGTCTTCGTACCAGAAGAAGCGTTCTTCGTCACATGCCCAGCCTACTTTTACGGCCTCGCCAAAGGTGGTGTATTCACAGGCAGGATCAAGCATGAGATCCATCTTGCCCCCCACGCGTTGACCTACAGCGTGGACATTGGCAATTTCTTGGAGAATGGGGGCGCGGCCCCAGCCATGAATCTTGAAGGCAGGGTAGCCCATTTCGAGACATTGTTCGGCAAAATCGGCAAAGGCTTCGGGGGAGGAGAGACCGCCCGGTTGGTGGTCGCCATGATAGGTGCTTGCGTAGCAGGGGACGCTCTCTTTATAGCCACCGAGTAGCTTGTAGATGGGGGCATCATAATATTTGCCGGCAATGTCCCAGAGGGCGATGTCGATGGGAGCGATGCCGATGCGCGCAACCTGGCGCAAGGCGCGGCGCAGATCGGAATAGATGCGCTCGCGTTCTAGCGCACTCTTGCCAATTAAATAGTGGATGAATTGGGGAATTGTGGAATATTCGGCATTGCTGCCGCCTGCATATTCACCAACAATGCCTGCGTCGGTATGAATACGCAGAACCTTGCCGCGTGAGGTAACTTTGCCCCCTGGCTCGTAGACCAGGTTGAAGCCCGCATAGTCGCGGCCCATGTTCTCGAGACTATACTCGTATTCATGGATTTCGACTTTTGTGATAATTGGGTCTGCCATTGGTTCCTCCTGTTTACTGGTTTGATGGGGAGTGTGGAGAGTTAATCGACGTCCACGTTTGTGTTCTGCTCAAAGCGTGCCGTCAGGGTTTGGAGTTGTTGTTCGAGCGTGCGAACTTTGTCGCGCAGTTCATCGACTTGCTTTTGCTGGGCCAAGCCGTCACTTTTATCGCGGGCACGCAAATCGTCCACAATGCGGCTGATGGTAGCTTGCTCTTGGCGTGACAGGGAATTGCCAAAGGCTTCGATCGCGTCAATGGCTGTGGGTAGGCCGAGCGTGCCCAGGGCATAAGCCGCTGCCCAACGTACATCGATCCACGGGTCGTGCAGGAGATCGATGAGTTGTTCGGCAATCGGTTCGCGCAGATGTGGCTCTTGGCTCTTGCCCAATGTTGCCAAGGCTCTGACTGCCGCTGGACGCGCGCGGTTGGGGCTGCCACCATAGGCGGCATAGGCGCGCAGCAGCGGCAGGGCCTTTTCTTGACGTGTGGAACCTAATGCTTGAAATGCACCACTTTGGGCGCGCCCGTCACGCGTGGTGCGACTCGCAGCGCTGACCAACAGGTCGAAGGGCGCTTTTTCTCGCTGATTGCCCAGGGCAATATAGGCAGATTGCCGGGATAAAGGGCCAAGGGTGGTTTGCAGCCGTGCCTGGATTGCCTTGTTGATGGCGGGGCTGCGGTAGTTCGCTGCGGCACGTAGGAGTTGCACCAGGACGCGTGGTTCACTCTCCACGCCAATCAGTTGGGCAAGACCCTCAATGGCGGTAGCATGATTGGCATCACCCAGAGCGGCTGCAAATTCACTGCGCACTCCCCAAAATGATTCTTGCAGGAAGGCATCGACAATGGCTTGAATGTTGACGTGCTTGGCGGTCTTGGCAAGCGTCGTAGCGGCTTCAATGCGACCAATCACGTCGGGCGCACTGGTCAGTTGGGTGCGCAGCATTGGATCTCCCGGATTAAATTCTAGCCGGTGCAAAACCGTATGATCAGGGTCAACACGTACTTGATCAGGTCTTTCGCTCAAGGATGTGACAACTACGTGCCGCTGGCTGTTGACGCGTACGGTTTGGCGTGCTTCTTCGTTGCCGATTGTCCATGCGAGGTCAACTGAAAACTCGAAAGCCGGCATGCCTTTTTCGCTGTTGACTTGCTTTTGCTCAAGGGTAAAGGTGGCTTCGTGGCGATCGGCATCAAAGTCAAAGCTGACCGAGAGTTCGGGAAAGCCTGGCGTGCGAAACCATTGGTCAAAGAACTTGCCGAGTGATTTGCCTGAATGTTCTTCTAGAACACGACGAAAATCGTCGGTCTCAACCACTTTGTGCTGATAGCGTTTGAGATAATCACGGACACCATTCAGGAAAATATCATCGCCCAACTCATGGCGCAGGGTGTGTAGACGGCAGGCTCCCCCTTCGTAGAGGTGCGCGTCATAGAGATCCCAGGAAGATTGAAAACGACGTGTGATAATGGGACGCTGATATTTTTCGTCGGCCTCGTGAAAGTAGGCTGCACGGTTGGAGTAATAGACATATTCGGCAGCCGCGGGGCCACCGGCCTCTTCCTGCCAAAGTTGCTCGATGTAAGTTGCCCAGGACTCCTTGAGCCATGCATGAGAGAAGTCACGGCAGACTACCGCATCACCAAAGTAGCTATGGCCCATTTCATGTACGTTGACTTGATCTACGCCCCAACCGATCTCGCGGGCCAACAGTGGATCTTGCACGACGCGATCTGTCCAAGTAACCAACGAGATATTTTCCATTGCGCCGGAGGCAATGGGCAGCGCAAGCTGATAATATTTGGGATAGGGAAAAGGCAAGGCAAAGTGCGAGGTCATCCATGCCAACATGCGCTTGGTGGGGGCAAAGGTGCGGCGCAGATCTTCCGCACTCTGTTCTGCCCCGCCAAAGTAGGCTACGGGGATTGCCTGCTCGCTATCTGCAAATTCCCCATCATCGGCTTTCGTGAACTCGCCAATCGCAATACAGATTAGATAGCTGGGGCAAGGTTGTTCTAGCCGCCAATGGGCAGTCTTGGTGCCATCACTCTGAATCACTTCCTCAACTAGATAACCATTAGCGAGAATTGTAAAACGTGCATCGGCGCGCAAGCGGAGGTCGAGGGGGGTGCGTACATTGGGCAGATCGACACAAGGAAGCCAATGGCGAGCGCGTTCTGTTTCGTGGTCACTGAGCATGTAATAGGGTTGTTCGGGGTACGTTTCATCGGGCACAGCAAAGTAGAGTCCTGCTGTGGGCGTGACAACCCGATAGGCGATCTCCACGCTGCGCTCTTCCTGGCTGGCAAAGGCTGTTTCCCAAGCGATAATTAACTTGCGTCCATCATATTGCCAGTGGAGTTGATGGTCATCTAGATCGCGCACAGAGAGGTCTTCAAAATCCACCGCATCAAGCTTCAGGGAGAGTGAACCGGCATGCCGAGCGCGGACGGTTGTCGTGACGCGCCCGCCCACTGACCGCGCTGGAATGCTGACGTAGAGGTCGATAAACAGATGAATGGGTTCAAGTTCAAGATCGGGTGGGTAATGTTCGGGCAGCGTTTGTTCACCAAAGCGTGGCGGCGCACTTTGGCGATGGTTACGCAGTGTACGGTCGAAGTCTCTTATCCAGCGATGAGCGTGGGACATAGGTCTCTCTTTTGGTGAAACTCGATTGAGGAGTTGGTCAAGAACATTTGTAAGTTCTTCCCTACGAAAGGCAAAAGGATAACGGTGAAGGTGGTGGGACACCAGAGAAATCACCAGTGACGTGAGAGCGCGTCCCTGTGTCGCTGCCTCGTCGCTAGAGGTAGAATGTACAAGCTAAAGATATGTCTGCCTACAGATTTGCAACCATTCACTTGATAGACTTACCGCTGCTCGTAATGCTCGCAAATGGTGTGCTAGCTGTTCTACCACCAGTTATTTTGTCAATCGTGCAGTAACTTACGAGATTGTAATAGATTACAATGGATTGTCATAGCCCTTATAGCAATAACCTCAGATATAGTCAGATATAGATGGTATTCGATATTGTAGCACTGGCACTAGAGCGTGCCAAGCAGATGGCGCAGAGATGTAACGCAGAGGACAGAAAAATAGAGCCATTTTGCACTGTAGGTCGCGCAGAGGCTATAGAGCTATAAAAAACAGAGCTATAAAAAGAGGCAAAGGTAAAGTATGAAGAGACGTGTCTATGTAATCGCAAATCCGGCGGCGGGTCAAGGTACTTTTGATATTAAGGAATTGAACGCACGCTTTGTGGCAGCGGACATTGATTGGGAGGTTTGGTTCACCAAAAAGGTAGGCGATGGGGCCATGCTGACTCGCCGTGCCGTAGAGGAGGGGGCTGATGTGGTGGTTGCCTATGGTGGCGATGGCACAGTTTCCGAGATCGGTGGAGCATTGGTGGGGACTGGAGTTCCTCTGGCAGTGTTGCCTGGTGGTACAGCGAATGTCATGTCCATCGAATTGGGCATTCCCGCACCCTTTGCTGAGGCTTGCAACTTACTTTGTTATGAGGAATTGACGTTGCGTCCGGTTGCTGTTGGCGTTGTGGGTGACCTTTATTTTCTGCTGCGTTTAAGCATGGGAATGGAGGCACGCATGGTGGAAGGCGCTGACCGAACCTTGAAGGATCGCTTGGGGACACTTGCCTATGCACTTTCTGCACTGAGAGCGCTGGCAGCTCCAGAAATCGTTCGCTATGAATTTGAACTGGATGGGCAAACGGTTGTTGAAGATGGCATTGCCTGCATCATTGCAAACTCGGCTAATTTGGGTCGAGTCGGTATACATCTCTCCCCTGATGTTTCCGTGAGTGATGGGCTGCTGGATGTTTTTGTGGTCAATAGCGCTAATATGCCAACGGTTATGACTCTGCTTGCGAATATTCTTGGGCCAGAGACTAAAGACGTTATGGCGGAAGAAGTGGGATCGACACCTCCTTTGCCGCGCCAGATACGCCACTGGCAAGCGAAAGAGATTGTTGTGCGCAGCACGCCGGTGAGCAGTGTGCAGTGCGATGGGGAGATGATCGGGGATACACCCAAGCATGTTAAAGTTCTTCCTGCGGCAATTCAAGTGGTTGTGCCACCTCCACCTTTGACTACTCCATCAGTCTTTGACGAGGATGAGAGCGCTGACGAAGGTACTTTGATTGATACAGTTGTTGATGCCGTTACAGACACATTTACGGACAATAGTACCTGATGATGATAATGAGATTTTGGTATAGACGGCTGCGTTCTGGCGCACATTTGACACGACGTGTTCTAGCTGATTTACCTCAGATACTTCGAGTTTTGGTGATTGAGTTAAAACGGTATGGGCCGCGGGCGGCGTCTCAGTATACAGTGGATCATCTTGTGCGCCTGAGTAGTGGCGCACCGCCAAAGCACTTTAGCCGGATTACTTCACACATGCATGTGGGTGGACAGTATACGGGATCAGGTTGGCGACGGTTGCAAAAGCGCGGGATCACAGCCGTGGTGAATATGCGTGATGAGTTTGATGATGCTGAAGCTGGGATTGCGCCAGAGAACTATTTATTTCTGCCCACTGTCGATGATACGCCACCGACGATTGCACAACTTTCTCAAGGGGTACGCTTTATACACAAGCAGATTGAGGAAGGGGGGCAGGTCTATGTTCACTGCATGTTGGGCGTGGGGCGTTCCGTCACGCTCGTTGCTGCCTATTTAGTGAGCACGGGGATGACACCTGCTGCCGCATGGCGGGCGATTCGTCGTCGCCGTCCGTTTATCAGACCTACGCTTGGACAACAGGAACGGTTGGTTGAATTTGCGGAACAGTGCCAGGATATGTGGATGAATGTTGATTTCGATCCGGAAATCCCTGAACAGGAGATGGAGGAGTTATCCACTGAGCCAGCGAGGATAGAGCCGGATGGGACCCCGGTGCCTTAAAATCGCTGCCGCATTTCAAAGTTGTAGCTGCTGATCTGATAAATGCTGGTAAACGCTAACAAAACGCTTATAGGTTCTAAATCTTCTGTTAATCTTTTACGTATAAAATGTCGATATCAAACCATATACACGTTATTAATCCGCACCTCAGGCTGTTGCAACCATTACTTGCCGAGGCTTGCGGTTGATATAGATAGCGTGGAAGCAGCGGGACGCCAGAATTCTGGCGTCCCGCTGTGCATTTGGGAGCGGAGTTGCGTAGCGACAGATGGAGACGCCGAGTTTTGACAGAGCAGGCAAGGCAACGTAGCATGAAACTTGTGTAGAGCCTCTGACTTATCGCGTGTCTCTACCTTGTGTTATTGCATGGAGTGTTATTGCATGGAGTGTTATTGCATGGACGCCCACTCGCATAACTTTTTGCCTATTCTTTGCCAGGATTTTTGTTAGGAGCCGACAGATGGGAAAAGTATACCCAGAGATCAACCCCGATATTGCCGCATGGATTCGCCAACAGCACCTCTATTTTGTTGCTTCTGCACCGCTGGCAGGGAATGGTTTGGTTAACTGTTCGCCCAAAGGGTTGGATTCCTTTGTCATTCTTGACCCCCACACGGTTGCCTATCTGGATTTGACGGGTAGTGGCGTGGAGACGATTGCCCACCTACGCGAGAATGGACGAATTGTAATTATGTTTTGCGCTTTAGATGGTTCGCCTAAGATTGTGCGTTTGCATGGCACAGGCACTGCCATTGAGCCGGCGATGCCGGAGTTTGCGCAACTGCGTGCCCATTTCCCCGACAATGCAGTAGGTGTGCGTAGCATTATTCGCATTGATGTAGCACGCGTTTCCGATTCATGTGGCTTTGGCGTGCCAGTTTATGAGTATGTGAGTGAGCGTGATACCCTGGTAAAGTGGGCCTTGTCCAAAGGTGAAGAGGGTGTTGCCCAGTATCATGCAGAGAAGAATCAGCAGAGCTTGGATGGTCTGCCTGCGCTGCAAGCTATTAAAACTACTGAGAAGTAATCACTGGCAAGTAGCGTAAGATCCATCAAGAACGTTGTACATACTGTTTCACAACCAACTTCAAATTCAGCTTTAGATTCAGCTCACGAACACTTTTCCCAAGAAGTAGCTTCATCATCTAATAATCCTTATACTGTATCAATCAATAAATCGCATCTACAAATCGCATAAAGGGAATAAGCAATGGCAGTCCATAACTTTGCACCGAGCCACTATTTCACAACGATAGGTTCCCACGCGCCTGTATTACGTATTGCCGACGGCGATACGGTGGTGACAACAACCGTGGACGCACGGGGAGCAGATTCGTCGGGTGAACAGATTACCCCGCCCGGAAATCCGATGACTGGCCCTTTTTACGTAGAAGGTGCACAGCCTGGTGATACGTTGGTGGTGAAGCTGGAAAAGCTTACGCCCAACCGGCCTCACGGCTGGACGCGCAAGGTCGTCGCCGCCAATGTGGTAGATCCAAACTATGTCAGTTCCTTGCCACAGACCAAAGGCGAATCTGATACGCTGGCAACTTGGGAGGTAGACAATGATGCTGGCACTGTTACGTTGATTGAGCCTGCCGATACGAAGTTGGGCAAGTTGAAATTGCCACTGGCACCGATGGTTGGTTGCTTCGGCATTGCGCCTTCGCGGGGGCAAGCTATCTCGACAGCGACATCGGCTGAACATGGTGGCAATATGGATTACCGTGGCTTTGTTGAAGGAGTCACAGTCTATTTCCCTGTGCTTGTCGAGGGTGCGCTCTTTCATCTCGGCGATGGACATGCTGTGCAGGGGGATGGGGAGATTGTGGGAACGGGTGTTGAGATTTCGTTTGATGTCCAGTTTACGGTGCATGTGCAAAAGGGCAAGCAGACCCAATGGCCGCGCGGTGAAAACGCAGATTATATCTTCACCGTGGGCAATGCGCGCCCGCTGGATCAATGTGTGCAACATGCTACGACCGAGATGCTCCGTTGGCTGCAAAGTGATTATGGCTTGGATGCATTTGGCGCGCATATCCTGCTGGGTCAAGCGGTGGAGTATGATTTGGGCAACATCTTTGACCCAGCCTTCACAATGGTTTGTAAGGTTCCCAAGCGTGTACTACCCCAAGCCACAGCGTAACATTACGGCATAGTAGTAGAATCAGGCTTCGTAGTTTTTATCTGTAACCCAACCACAACCCAGCCAGCTAGAAAGCAGTTGACATGTCCGAGCGCAAGAAGATCGCCGCAATTGTCACTACCTATCGTCCACATTCCCATGCCGATGTGATTGTCACTAAATTCCTCAAAGGCTTTCCTTCCGACGAAGGATTGCTGCCGCCGCGTGTGGATATTGCTTCCTTCTACGTCGATCAATTTCCTGAGAACGATTTGAGTCGCCGCTTTGCTGCGGAACACAATGTGCCCATCTATAACTCCATCGTCGAGGCCCTGCGCCTTGGTGGCAAGGAGTTGGCAGTGGATGGGGTGTTGCTGATTGGCGAACATGGCGAGTATGCCTGGAATGAGAAGGAGCAGCATCTTTATCCGCGCAAGTATTTCATGGAGCAGATTCTTGGAGTGATGGCAACCAGCAAGCGCTCGGTGCCTGTCTTTAATGACAAACATCTCTCCTATAATTGGCATGATGCCAAGTGGGTCTATGACCGCACAAAGGCATTGGGCGCGCCCTTCATGGCTGGCTCGTCGCTGCCGACCTGTTGGCGTTCTCCCTGGTTGGAGCATGAGAAAGAGACGCCACTTGCCGAGGCACTGGCTGTTGCCTACTCTGGGCTGGATGTCTATGGCTTTCACGCGCTTGAGACGCTGCAATGTATGGTGGAGCGGCGTGTGGGAGGAGAAACGGGTGTGGCAGCAGTGACTTGTTTGGAAGGTGATGCGGTATGGCAGGCTGCCGTGTCGGGGCACTGGGCTGTTGACCTGG
>JBBQIG010000088.1:0-11920 GCA_038324715.1 Anaerolineae bacterium
AGCCACGCTGGATCCAAATTTATTTGTCGATACCTACCATCGTCTAGGGGGAAGCGGGCAGGTAAAGCCACTCAACGTAGGCGAGGGGGTCGAAATTTCTCGTTTCACCGGCAGTGCAAGAGATGGATAAGTGCCAGAGGTAGTTGCCTTCCCATTGCCTTTTGACATGCACCTATTTTTGGTATACAGTATCCACTCTCGCACCAAATCAACTCAATACGGTACACCACAGGAGGAGGAACCTACTATGGCACCACTTTCATCACGTTCGCCCCAGCGAACAAGCTCCCTAAGCCGCCGCGGATTTCTAAAGCTCTCAGGCGTTGCCCTCACGTCATCAGTTTTGGCCGCGTGTGCAGCACCAGCAGCCACCACACCCGGTGGTGCAACAGAGTCCAGCGCTCCCGCGGCACAACCTGCCTCAATTAATTTCTTGGGCGGCAGTTGGTTTGTCCCGGCATTAGGCGAGTATTTCGAAGAATTTAGTCAGGCATGGGGCGCAGAGAATAACGTAGAATTCACGCTCGATATTGTCACAGAAGGTGCATTCGAAAAGCTTGCTGCATCCATTGAAGCCCAGCAAGGTGCGAATCTGGCGCAAGTCGATTACTCTCCCACGCGTGTTCCAGATGCGGTTGTTGACATTACCGACATCGCACAATCCCTGATCGATCAGCAGGGCGAGTATTACACCCCCGTTAAATATCAATGCACCATTGATGGCAAGTGGTACGGCATTCCCTATGGTCAGCATCCACGCATGATCAACTATCGTGAAGATTGGTTTGCCGAAGTGGGATACGATACCTTCCCAGACACGTGGGATAGTGTGCTGGAAGCAGGTCGGCTGCTCAAGGAGGCAGGTCACCCCTATGGGTGGACGTTGTCCGAGCAATCGCCAGCAGACGGTGTAGCTTCCTGCTTGACCTTGCTCTGGTCCTTTGGCGGCAAGGAATGGAACGAAGATGGCTCGCTAGCTCTCGACTCGCAAGAGACGAGAGATGCACTCAACTTTGCCATTACCCTCTACAACGACGCCTGTGATCCAGCCTCAACATCCTATGGGGAAGCTTCCAACAACCAGGCTTTCCTCGCCAGCCAAATCTCCATGACCTACAATGTCAACACGATCTACCTGCCCGCGCGCGAAAATGCGCCCGAAGTGGCAGCCGCGATGAATCACGTTGGCCCCCCCGAAGGCCCCGGTGGACGTTTTGGCTATACAGGCGTCGCCGAGATGATTATGCTCAATCACACTCAGGGCGCAGATCGGGATGCTGCCCAAAAGTTCATGCTCGACTTCTTTGATCTGGAGACATATGACGAATTCCTCAAACTCGGTGAAGGCTACTTGATCCCAGCCAACACCGCCTTTGATGACCAAGACGTCTGGCCCGACGATCCCAAGTTGCAAGCGGTTCGCACAGTAGGTTCCACGGGTCTCACCAATGGCTATGCCCTCGCTTCTCCCACCCCAGTTGCCGCAGCCATGCAAACCCAGGTGATCATACCAAAGATGTTCTCGGTCGCCTGTACTGATGGCGACGCTGATGCTGCGCTCGCCGCGGCCCTGCAAGAAATAGCCGATCTCCAGGCCCAACTCGGCTAACTGCTCAAACCTAATTGGACAGAGGCCAACATTGCTCTCACAGATTCCTGAACGAATCTCAGTTGCGATGTTGGCCTCTGTCCCCTTGACCTGGAGGCATCTGTGGTAGAAACGACGCAAGTGCGCCCCTCTTCTGCGGCGCATACCCCTGCTCGCACACCGTGGCAATGGCTAAACCGTGAAGGGCCACTCGGGTATCTGTTAATCAGCCCGGCGTTGCTCTTCTTACTCTTCATGCTCGCCTATCCGTTTGTCATCGCCATTATCCTGAGCCTCTCCGAAAAACGGCTGGGTGGGCCAATCACCTTTGTTGGCTTGGAAAATTTCACTGATTTATTTGCGATGAAACGTTTCTGGCTCACAGTCCAAAACTCTCTGGTCTATACCGCGGGGGCGCTCATCTTCAAGTTTGCCGGGGGCCTTGCGCTGGCACAGTTGCTCAATCGCGAATTTTTCGGCAAGCGCATTGCCACAGCCCTGGTTCTGTTGCCCTGGATCATCCCCACTGTCTTCAGTACCCTGGCTTGGTGGTGGATGTTGGATCCTGCCAACAGCGTGATCAACATTATGCTGAAACGCATGGGGCTGATTACAAATAACCTGCCCTTCCTGGTTGACGCCACCTGGGCTATGAGTTCGCTCATCGTGCTGAATGTCTGGCGCGGTGTGCCCTTCTTTGCCATCACCTTCCTCTCGGCGCTGCAAACCGTGCCAGAGGAGTTACACGAAGCTGCGAAGATCGACGGAGCCCACGCTTGGCAACGCTTCTGGCGCATCTCCTTTCCGTTAATTATTCCTGTGGTGATCATTGTAGTCTTGATCTCCACCATCAGTACGCTCGGTGATTTTGAATTGCCCTATCTACTGACCAAGGGCGGCCCGCGCGACGCCACAATGGTCTTTGGTCTACTCAGCTACGATTATGCCCTGGGCATTGGTCAGTTGGGTATCGGCTCGGCAATCTCATTGACGATGCTGCCCTTCCTGTCAATATTGGTCGTGCTTTCACTCATTCAGGTACGACGCGAGAATTAGTATGAACTCGCGAGGATGCCCCTCAATCAATGCATTGATTGAGATGCGAGTATCTGCCCTGAACTCTTGAGAGGTCTGAGAGGTCTTCATGAAACAAAATCGACTGCGTCATTTCCTGGGTCTACTCTTGCTCCCCTACTTGCCCTTGACCCTTGTGCTCATCGCGCTGCTCTTTCCCTTCTATTGGATGGTGATGACGTCGTTTAAGTCGCTGAGCGAAATCTTCGACTATACACACAGCCCACTCTGGGTGCGTGCGCCCAGCCTAAGCAACTATGTCTTTCTCTTTGAAAAAGTTCAATTTGGACAATGGGCGATCAACAGCCTGATAGTCTCGGTCTCTACAACCGCCTTTTCGCTTTTTGCCTCCATTGCCGCTGGCTATGCGCTGGCACGGTTGCGCTTTCGTGGGGTGACGACCTTCGGGTTGATCATCTTCATCACCTATCTCGTACCCAGAACTGTGATCTTTATTCCGCTGGCACAAGTGTTAGTTCAAATCGGTTTGCTGGGTGATTTAGGCGCTTTGATTCTCGTCTATCCCACCTTTCTCATTCCCTTTTGCACCTGGCTCCTCACCGGCTACTTCCGCACCATTCCCATTGAACCAGAAGAGTGCGCAATGATCGACGGTTGTAGCCGTGTGGGTGCAGCGATTCGTATCACCCTGCCGATGGCAGTCCCAGGGGTATTGACGGCAGGTATTTTCGCCTTCACGCTCTCGTGGAATGAGCTGCTTTATGCGCTGGCGTATGTCGGGGGCGAAGCAAGTAAAACACTGCCCGTTGGCCTCATCAACAGCCTCGCCCAGCGCGATTTCTTCAACTGGGGCCCGTTGATGGCAGGTGCGACGCTGGGATCAATTCCAGTAGTGCTGGTCTATTTCTACTTCATGGACAATTACGTAACCGGCCTAACCTCCGGCGCAGTGAAGGGATAAGGAGAATCATGCGGGATTGGAGCCATTTGTCTGAAGCCAAGGTCATACGCCTCAACGCCACCTTGCATCCAAATGACTATGAATTTGAGCTGTACAATCATTACAATCTGAAGCCGGTCTTCTGCGAACCCTATACACCAGAGGAAATTATTCCCTATGTGCAAGATTGTGATGCGCTCTTTGCGGTCTCGGTCAATCTACCCACGCAGGTGATCGAAAGCTTGGATCGTTGCAAGGTGATCTCGCGGCTGGGTACGGGCACAGACAAGATCGACGTGGCAACAGCCACCAAGCGCGGCATCCTTGTCACCAACGTGCCCTACTTCTGCGTGCCAGAACAGGCCGATCACACGATGATGTTACTGCTCGCCCTAGAGCGCAAGTTGCCACGCATGATGGAATCTATGCGCCAGGGTACCTGGAACGCTGCCAAGCGTGCTTCCTTTACCACGCAGCGTCTTTCTTCGCTGACCCTGGGCCTGATTGGCTTTGGCAATTCTGCACGCGAAACAGCAATCCGTGCGCGTGCCTTTGGCATGCGCGTGATCGCAACACGCAGTAACAAGCACGCGTCCACTGCCGAAGCAGATGCAATTGGCGTGAAGATGGTAGACTTCGACACAGTCTTACGCGAGTCTGACTATGTATCTTTGCATCTGCCCTTGAACAAGCAAACGTATCACTTGCTTGACGAGGGCGCGTTACGCAAGATGAAACCAACTGCATCACTGATTAACACCTCGCGCGGGGCTATAGTTGATGAGATGGCGCTGGTAAAGCTGTTGCAGGATCGGGTAATTGCAGGCGCAGGCATTGACACCTATGAACATATTGACGTCTTTGTGCAAGAGGAAAAGCCACCCGACCATCCTTTCTTGGCGTTGGATAACGTCGTGCTGACCCCCCACACAGCCGGACTCTCAATTCAGGCCAAAGAAGATGTAGGGCGCGGGGGTGTCGAAAATGTGGTCTCGATTCTCAGCGGGCATTGGCCCCACCCCCAAAACATCGTGAACAAAGGGGTAATTCCGCGCTTCCCGCTAGCTGAGTATGAGCCGTCGATGTTTGAAGATAGTATTGAAATCGGTATTTAAAAACACCACTTATAAGCACTGCTCGAAAGGATAGGCCCAGGTGTAGTCAGGCGACAACTCTACTGCAAACAGTTAAAAAGTGAGCTAACAACAGTACACACCTGTGCAGAAGTATGATGAAAACCGTTGATCTTTCTCCACTCCAGTCCAAAACACTGGGCAATGAAACTGCCGAGCGTCTGCGTGATGCAATCCGCAACGGCGTCTTTTCACCAGGCACACGTTTAATCGAGCGTGACATTGCCGAACGCCTGGGCGTCAGTCGCATTCCGGTGCGAGAGGCAATCCAACAACTCGTGGAGGAAGGTCTTGTTCAAAAGACCCCACATCGCGGGGCATTTGTCTATAGCCCCACGCGCAACGAAATTGAAGAAATTAGTTCACTGCGTGTGCTGCTCGAACGCTTTGTGGTGGAAAGAGTGATTGTGAACTGGTTGCCAGAGCATGAAGTGCGGCTACGGCAAATTGTAGACAGAATGCGTCATGCCGCAGCCGCCAATGATGACCAGGGACTTTATGAGCAAGACTATTTCTTTCACAGCGCGCTTTGGGAAATTGCCAACCATTCACTGCTTTTGGAGGTAGTCTCCGGCCTACGCGCACGCATCAATCGCTTCTTAGGCGAAGCAAATGGTCTATTGCCCGCATCTCATCGAGCCATGCACATTGACTCGCATGATGACCTGATTAACATTATTCACTCTGGTGACGTTGAAGAAGCACAAGCGGAAATTACACGCCACGTTCTCGGCGCAAAGACTCGCATTTTGGACTATTGTAATTTTCCAACGACACCTGACGAAGTTTCCGGCCTCTAAAGGAGAGTATTACCTGTGAAACCCAAAGTTGTCATTGCCTATACCGGATTTGGGGACATCGAACTAGAATCAAAAATCTTGCGCCAGATTGATGCTGAGATTATTCACAGCGGCAACTTGACCGATCCAGAAGCATTGGAAGCGGTCAAAGATGCAGACGCCATTATCGTCACGCTGCAAAAAGTCACTGGCGACATTATCAGTAGCATGGAACGCTGCAAGATCATCAGTCGCGCGGGCACAGGTCTGGATACCATCGACATTCCCACCGCCACAGAACGGGGCATTTGGGTCACATATGTGCCTGATTACTCAATTGACGAAGTTTCTGCCCATGCCATTGCCTTGCTCATGTCATTGGCGCGTGGCATTCCCAAAATGGTGCAAGCCACGCGCAGCGGCGTCTGGGATGCGGCGGCATGGGGGCCTGTCTATCGCCTCAAGGATCAAACATTGGGTGTGCTTGGCTTTGGACGCATTGGTCAGGCGACTGCCGAAAAAGGGCGCGGCCTGGGGCTAAAAGTCATTGCCTATGACCCCTATGCCAACCAAGAAGTGGCAGACAAACTTGGCGTGCAGATTGTCGATCTAGAGACATTGACGCGCGAATCTGACTATATTTCGCTGCATTCGCCCTTGATCGACTCGACGAAACACATCGTCAATGCTGACTTCTTGGCAAAGATGAAGCCAACTGCCTACGTGATCAACGCCGCACGCGGCCCCCTGATCGACGAGGAAGCCCTGCTCAAAGCCGTGCAATCAGGCCAGATTGCGGGTGCGGGACTCGATGTTTTTGCAGTCGAGCCACTTCCTGCCGACAGCCCCTTGCTACAAGAAGAGCGCATTCTCGTCACCCCACACGCAGCCTGGTATTCCGAAGAGGCCAAGCTCGATATGCGCACGCGTGCAACAGAAGAAGTGGTGCGTATTCTAAGCGGGCAACCACCCCGCGCACCTGCCAACAAAATTGGATAACAAGCGCACTTGAGAATAGAGCTACTGGATGCCCACCGTTATTCACATGGCATCCAGTAGCCCTCCTAAACAGCAAAATGCCTTCCAATTCCTTCATCCTAACGAAATCTAAGCAGAATCTAAACGAACGAATTAGGAGTATTGACGATCATGCATCATCCACTCTTTGACCTGGACGGGCGTGTGGCTCTGGTATCTGGTGCAGCCAGTGGTATGGGTCGCCAGATGTCAATCGCGCTAGCCGAGGTCGGTGCAGATTTGGTGTTGGCGGACATCAACGAAGTAGGCATGCAAGAGACGGCGCACGAAATCGAGAAATTGGGACGCCGCGCCATTCCCGTCCATTGTGATATTTCCAATGTCGAGCAGATTCGAACCATGTATGCGCTTACCGACAAGGAATATGGGCGCATCGACGTGGTTGGCAACGTAGCCGGAGAAGGTCTGCGCACGGTGCCGCTAGAAGTTAGCGAAGAAGCCATTGTCCAGACGCTACAAAATTTAGTAGTGGGACGTTATTTCTCCTGCCAAGAAGCCGCAAAGCGCATGTTGCAACAAGGCAAAGGCAGCATTATCAACATCGTCTCGATTGGCGGCGTCACAGCCTTGGGGCGCAGTCATGTCGGCTATGGCATGGCGATGGGTGGGGTTGCCCAGATGACGCGTGAATTGAGCACAGAATGGGCCAGCCGCGGGGTGCGCGTAAATGCCATTGTCTGTGCCCAGATTACCAATAAAGGGCTGGAAGAACGTATGAAAGCTGATCCTAAATTGGCAGATGCTTTTTTACGTGGCTTGCCAATTGGACGCTTGGGCAAACCCGAGGAGGTCAAAGGACTGGCGATCTTCCTGGCTTCCGATGCCTCCTCCTTTGTCACAGGCGCGCTAATTCCGTTGGATGGCGGCAACTTGGCAAAGAACGCCGGTGGCTCCCACCCAGGCATGCCCGGAGAGACCAACGGGTAAAAATGGGCAAAAGCAAACCTTCCTTGGAGCTTGAAGCTCCGAGGAAGGTGTACGACCGCCAGGTCTCTGTCTCAGCCAAGGTGCTTTAGCCATTGACTTACAGGCTTGTCAAAGCGGCGTCCCCCATTCAAAATCGGGAAAAATGTCTGGATCACCGCTGGGCTGGATCACCATCATCTTTTCACATTTTCCGGTTGCTTCTTCAGAGTAAGCTCCGGTCTCAATGCAGATGACCATTCCGGCTTGCAACACCGTCTCATCGGATGGCACAAACCAGGGTGCTTCATTCACAGTGGTGCCGATGCCGTGACCCGCATAGTGGCCCAGGTTCAAGCCATAGGCGACATAGGCATCGCGTGCAGCAGCAAATATGGCGTTGGCTTTGTTCCCGGCGCGTGCCACATTGACAGCCGCATAGAAAGAGTCACGCGCGGCCTTGGCGTATCTCTTTTGGGTGGCAGTCGGCTCGGCTCCGACAATCATTGTATTCGCCATATCAGCCCAATAGCCGTTGATGCGTGGGCTGATGTCCAGTTCCGCAACATCACCAGGCTTGGTAACATAGTCAATCGGCCCGCCAGGGGAAACGCTTTTGTTGCGTGGCCCACAAACGACTTCACCTGCAACAAAAAGCTTTCCGCCCACCCGTTCATGCATCACTCTGGTAATTTCGGCCCAAAGTTCAAACTCGCTTTTGCCAGCCTGTCGAGTTAGCTCCATGAGTTTTTTATGGGCTAGATTCACAACCTCGGCAGACTGCTTTAACAACACAATTTCGCGTTCAGTCTTGATTATGCGGGCGCGCGCAAGTGCATGGCTCGCGTCCACAAGTTCAACATCGGGCAACTCTTCCTGGATCACGCGCAGGGCGATCAGCGGGAGTGTCTTCTCTTCCACTGCCAGCCGGATAGTGCCTGTATCGAGCTTGGCTTGGCCCGAAGTTTGAAAGATTCCACGGAGCGTTTGGCGCAGAGCAGCAACATAGTTATCGCGTGAGATTTGGGGAGCAAAGGGTTCAAAGACCTCTAAGATGCCAAAGCCAATCACCTCATCAAAGGTCGTTTGCTGGCGAGCAGCGCTGGCATAGTGGCGATTCGCAATCAACAAGCTTGTGGGGTCATTGACACCCAAGAGCGCCATCACGGGGCCATAGTTCAAATGAGCCAGGGGGCCATATTCAACAGGCACTTCATAATGGCTGACATAGGTAACATTTTCGGGTGCCGTTAACAAGGCCCAATCAGCGCCCGTGGCTTGCAACTCTGTGCGCGTACGATCCAACTCGTGGTTGGTCATAGCCTTCTTCCTTCTCATGTTTTAATTTAATTTTGATTGTGATTTCCTTTTTACCGGGCAGTAGCTGGTGAAATCAACTATATCCAACAACTCCTGAGAGCACAACAAGAAGAAAGAGATAAAAATGTCTTCTGAACGATTTTTAGTAACGGGTGCCTATGGCTGTCTCGGTTCGTGGACGGTCAAGCGGCTCGTTGAGGAGGGTGTGCCGGTCGTCACCTATGATCTACCCGGCAATCCCCATCGCCTACACCTCATTTTGAGTGAGGAAGCCCTTGCCAATGTAACGATGATAGCAGGTGACATCACTGATGCCGTCCTTTTTGAGCGCAGCGTAGTCGATAACGGCATCACCCACATTGTGCACCTTGCCGCCCTGCAAGTGCCATTTGTGCGTGTCAACCCCATCCTCGGCATGCGCGTCAATGGCGTGGGTCACACGGTGGTGCTAGAGACTGTGCGTCAACAGAGTGATCAAATTCAAGGCTTGTCCTATGCCAGTTCGGCGGCTGTCTATGGTCCTGCAGATATGTATCCCCCCGGTCCTTTGGCGCATGATGCGCCACACCACCCAACGACCCTCTATGGCGTCACCAAACAGGCAAACGAAGGCACGTCACGCATCTACTGGGAAGAAAATGGCGTCTATAGCGTTGGCCTTCGCCCCTACATAGTCTATGGCCCTGGACGCGACCAGGGCATGACGTCAACACCCACCAAAGCCATGTTGGCGGCAGCAATCGGTCGCCCCTATCACATTAGCTTTGGCGGCACCGCGGTCTACCATCATGCCGATGATGTGGCAGCAACCTTTATTCGCGCCGCACGCTCGCGCGTTGAAGGTGCGCCAGTCTACAACATCGGCGGCTCCACAGCGCACATGAGTGACATTGTTGCCGCCATCAATGCCGCAAAGCCAGAGATGGCAGGCAAAATCACCTTTGAGCCAACCGAAGTAGCCAACCCTGCCACGGTGGATGAAAGCGCCTTGATCGGAGCTATCGGTGCAACCGACTGGCGACCTCTCAACGAAGGCGTACGTCAAACCATCGAGCACCTTGGCGTTGCTGCCCAAACTGGCAAGGTCGATGTTGAAAGAATTCTGGCCTAAGCAGAACACAGAGGATCAAGCGCAGAATCAACTTTGCCACACCCGCTTATGGAAGAAGCGTTAGAAACGGACGAGGAACATGAGCAACGAAGACCAGAATAAAGAAAATCTGAATAAAGAAACCTACCTAGAGCTATACCACGATCTTTTGCTGATCCGTCGCTCAGAAGAGCAACTGGCAAAGTCGTATGCGGCGGGCATGATTCATGGAGCCTGTCATACCTATGTGGGCGAGGAAGCTGTGGCAACTGGCGTCTGTGCGCACTTGCGGCAAGATGACGCCGTCTTTAGCACCCACCGCGGTCATGGTCATGCCCTGGCAAAGGGCGTCCCCCCGCGTGAAGTTATTGCCGAACTCTATGGCCGCGAGACCGGTTGCTCACGCGGGCGTGGGGGCAGTATGCACCTCTTCTCGCCCGAAGTCGGCATGATGGGAACTAGCGGCATTGTCGGCCCCACCATTCTGCAAGCAACAGGGGCTGGCTATTCATTCAGCCTGCTCAAGACCGACCGCGTGGCTGTGGTCTTTTTCGGGGATGGCGCGGTCAATAATGGAGCCTTTCATGAAGGCATCAATCTGGCAACCATCTGGAAACTGCCCGTGCTCTTTGTCTGTGAAAACAACATGTATGCCACCGAAGTTCCCTTTGCCTACGCCTCTGGCAATCCCGATGTGGGCAATCGCGGCCCTGCTTATGGCTTACCTAGTGTAATTGTCGATGGCAATGATGTGCTGGCAGTCTATGCAGCAGCAGGAGAAGCCGTGCGCCGCGCCCGTGCTGGGGAAGGCCCCACGCTGATCGAGTGCAAGACCTATCGCACGCGCGCCCACTCCGAAGGCATGCGTGATGCAGGCTATCGCACGCAAGAAGAGGTTGATGCGTGGAAGGCACGCGACCCAATCGATCTCTATCGCGCCTACTTACTTGAGCATAACCTGGCGGCAGAGGACGATATGCAGGAGATCGAAGCCGACGTCCAAGCCATCGTCGAACATGCAGCCGAATTTGCCCAAAATAGCCCGTGGCCCGACCCAGCCACTGCCACAAATTATATTTACAGCGAGAACAACAGCCAGGATCACGAAGAGGTGCAACATGCGTGAGATTACCTTTATGGAGGCCACGCGTGAGGCGTTGGACTCCGCTATGGCAAAGGATCCATCAATCTTTGTGGTGGGTGAAGGCATTGGCGCACGCGGTGGCAACTTCACCACTACACTCGGCCTCTATGAAAAGTATGGCCCTGAGCGCCTGCGTGACACACCCATCAGCGAGCGCGGCTTTGTGGGCATGTGTACGGGCGCAGCCATGACCGGCACGCGCCCGATTGTCGACTTTATGTTCCTCGACTTCATCCTCGATGCCATGGGTGAACTGATCAATCAGGTCAGCAAAATTCAGTACATGAGCAGCGGTCGCTTGAAGATGCCCCTGCTGTTGCGCGGCTGTATTGGCATTGGCGGAGCAGCGGCAACACACCACTCTGGCAACTACTATCCCATCTTTGCCCACATTCCTGGCTTCCGCGTAGTCTTACCTACCAACGCCTATGATGCCAAGGGGCTTTTCGCCACGGCGCTGCAAAGCGATGACCCTGTGCTCTTTTTGGAACACAAAAACCTCATCTTCAACAAAGGCCCTGTGCCCGACGAAGAGTACACCATTCCCTTTGGCAAGGCGCGCATCACGCGTGAGGGCGATGCAGCCACGGTGGTTGCCCTCAGTTCAATGGTTGATAAGACCCTGGCTGCCTGTGACAAGCTCGCCAAGGAAGGCATCTCGATTGAGGTAATCGACCCGCGCACAATTGCGCCCCTCGACATCGATACGATCCTGGCATCTGTCCACAAAACAGGCCGCTTGCTGATTGTCGATGAGACCTTTGCACCCTGTGGTGTTGGGGCTGAAATTTCGGCGCAAGTCACGGCACAAGGCTTTGACGACTTGGATGCACCCATCATGCGCCTCAATGGACTGCACACGCCAACGCCCTACAGCCCACCCCTGGAAGCGGCAATTGTACCCAACAAAGAGAGCATTGAACAGGCAATTCGTGATCTGCTGGCAGAGT
>JBBQIG010000089.1:0-11914 GCA_038324715.1 Anaerolineae bacterium
GAAGAGCGCATAGAGAAAGAAGCCCAATACTGTGAGCAAAGCCGCTGCCAAAAAGCCGACTGAAAGCACACCAAACAAGCCCTGTCGCTCTGGTTTGCGCTGTTCGGTGGCAATACGCTCACGCGTACCCCGAATATCTAGCACAGTAATATCGTGTTGACGTAAATCACGCACGACTTGGGTAAGATCGGCGTTGGGATCAGTCTTGACGATGACATTATAGGGAACCTCGCCCCCTGCCATTTCAAAGTAATGGTTGAGGTTGCCCACCATCAGCGGGACAGCTTCTTCTTCGTCTGGATACCACATGGGGAAGAAGCTGAAGTCACCGACCACCATCATCGTCATTTCCACGCGCTGTCCATAGCTTGTGACGCGTATCTGAATGGGATCGCCCACGGAAATAGCGTTGGCAACCATAAAATCGCGATGGAGTAAGATGCCATCTGGGGTGGTAGCAAGGGAATTCATGAGGGATCCCAAGCTAGCTGTGGCGAAATCATGCCGCCAATAGGAAACCTTGGGAAAATCAAGCCGATCGATGCCAATAAAACGAGATTCGGTCCAGCTCCCCTGAGCTTGCACGCTGGCGACAAAGTCACCGATACGCGCTGCGGCTTCAATTTCAGGCACATTGAGATGTTCTGAAACGGGGACAAAGACCCATCGATCCTCGGTAATTGTTGTGGGCCCGGTGCTACCGCCCGTTGCCGATGCAGCACTTTCACTGCCACTCGATGCTGATGCTGTTTCGCCGCTTCCTGTTTCTACAGTGACGCTTTGACCTAGCTCTACAAGGAGGGCATCGCCCCCAATTTGATAGTAGGTCTGGTCGTATAAGTGGGCATCCAACGTTTGTGCCAACGACGCCGTAAAGGTCGATAGGCTCAGGGTTAGGATTAACAGGACGAGTGGCGCTGTATAAAATGCTGGGTCACGCGCAAGGTAGCGCGTGGCAAGCAAGAAGCCCACACTAGATGTTTTGGCGGCAAGCCAGGCGATTCCTGCCATTAAGTAGGGCAACAGCCGCAAGACTACGAGCGTTAATGCCAGTGCGCCCAGGGCTGGAATTAGGAAGAGCAAGGGATTGCCAAAAGGGCTATTGGCTTCGGCCCCAGGCACCATAACAGTGCCCTGCTGCTGCAGCAGATAGGTGCCATAGGCGGCGGGAATCAGAAGCAGGACATCGAGCCACGCTCGTTGCCACCAGGGCGCTTTGGCGGTGCGACCTTGTTCCCGTTTATAGCTAATAATGGTGTGGCGTGAGGCTCCCAAGGAGGGAAAGACTTGTGCCACCATGGTAATTACCACAGCAATCAAGCCAAAGCGCAGTGTGGACATGGTCATATCCACGCGCAGACCTGTATCAACTATGGTGAAGTTTAGAAAGCTACGCGTCGCGCCAATGGTCTTGGCAATCTGTTCGCTGGCAGGAATGCCAGCCGCCAACGCCACCAGACCCAGGAGCATGGCTTCTAGCGCGGCAATGCCCAAGACTTGCATAACGGTTGCGCCACGGCTACGCAAGACCGCAATTTCATTGCGCTGGCGACTAACCGCCAAGCCGACGACCAACCCAATAAAGGCCAACATGAGGCCAATAATGGGAATGCTAAAGGCATAGAGCAGAACGTTGAGCACCCCAGATGAGCGACGATAGCGTACCAGCGCGTCATAGGGCGAAACTTCTAGGCGCGTGTTGGGGAGAATGGAGGCTGCTTGCTGCTGCAAGAAGCTGATGTTGCCCAAGAGCCGTCCCACATCATCGGAGCCAACTTCTGAGCCATCATGGACGAAATACCAGAGAGCTTGGGCAATTTCGTCGTCGAGCAATGGCACCAAGCGCAATCTGAAACTTTCTTCGGGGACAAAAAATTGTCCCTCAAAGACAGATTGTCTGTAGAACCAGTAGGGATCGGCTGGATCTGCGGCTCGCCAAATGCCAGAGACGCGCACCGGAACCTGCACGGTGCGTTGTGAGCCTTCAAGCTCTGAGCGGCGGAAGGTGACAAATTCTTCCCCGACCTGCATGCCAAATTCATCTGCCATTTCCACATGAACCAAAATCTCCATTGGGACTTCGGGGTCGGTGGCGGCGTCGGCGGGTAGGGTGCCTTCGAGCAGCGTGATTTTGTCGGCAAAGTTGGTTGCCGTGGAAAAGTTGATCCACGCCAGTGGATCACGAACATTGGCATAGGCTGCATCGGATGCAGGAAAGAGGCGGAAATTATCAGTGCGGAAATAGCGCACTTTAAGCTGATTCGGCAGCCCTAGTAGTTCTGGGCCTTGTTCCCAAAGATAGTCGTTCACTTGCTGAATATCGTCCCACTGCAACAACCCATAGAGTGAGCCGACATAGCGGAACATAAACGCAAAGGGCGGGCGTTGGATCTCCCCTTCTGCCTCGGATGAGCGCGTCAGCTCGTTTTGGAGCACTTGGTAGTAGACGGCATCGCTGTAGAGCGGGATGCTCATGACGATGGCTACCGACGCGATCAACCCAATGGCTGTGGAGACTGCCAACCCTTGCTGGGCCACAAGCCGTCGCGCTGCAACGGCGAAAATCGCTGAAATACGTAAAAGAAACTGCATTGGCGTTATTGTCCCACCACGAGTTGACCCTCTTCCAAGCCATCTATAATTTCTACACGCTCTGGCGTTTGGATGCCAACGGTCACATCGACGCGGCGTTGAACATCACCATCTTGCAGCAGGGCAAAGCGGCGACCATCAAATGTGCGCAACGCTTGCGGCGGGAGCCAAAGCACATCGGCCTTACGCTCCAATTCAACAGTCACACGCACCAAGTCACCCAGCCCAAAACCTTCATCGGTGGAAGACTCATCAATGGCGATGCGGGTTGATTTGTCCATATCTTCCACTGTCTGACCGCGACCTCCACTGCCATAAGGATAGGGCAGTTGGCGAACTTCTGCTGGAATCGTCACACCAGGGCGTGAGGTTAAAAAGATAGAGGCGACCATGCCTTCGGAGAGGCCGTCCATTTGATTGCTGACCAAGTCGGCGCTGACCTCAAGATTCGAGATGTCGGCAATGGTTGCGACAGGCATATAGGCGTTTACAGCTTGACCCGGTGTGAGTGAGATCGAGAGCAGTTGACCGTCGAAAGGTGCAACGATTTGTGACTCAGAAATTTCGGCTTGGAGCTTTGCTACGGCCAATTCGGCGCGAGTTACATCGCTCACCATGAGCGGGTCAATGCCTGCACTGAGCCGCTCGACTTCTAGCTCCGCCATCTCAACCTCTTTTTGTTGAATGGCAATTGCCGTGCTATCGGGTGCTGCCCCACTTTGCATAGCCTGAAGTTGCAACTGGGCTACTTCTAAGTTGGACTGAGCAATACGCACCGCAAAGCCATGCTCACTCTCTGCCTGCTGTAATCGCACTTGGGCACGTTCTAGCTCAAGCTGAGCGCTTTCAAGTTCGCGTTCTAGCCCGTCGATCTCTAGCTCTGCCAAAATTTGTCCCTGGGTCACCATATCGTTGCGCTTGGCGACAACTGTGCGTACGCGCCCATCTGATCGAAAGAAAAGATCTTCTTCCACTTCAGGGGAAATGCGTCCAGAGAATTCTAACTGACTGACAATTTCGCCGCGCTGCACCGTATAGGTCGGTTTAATTGGGACGACAGCGGTTGGGATGGGGGTGGGGGTGGGTAGCCCATCCGTGGAGCGGTCGGTATTCACCGCGGGCAACAAGGCACAGCCCGTCAAAATTAACGCAGACAGGCCAATGCTCATTAGTTGGTAGATTGGTCGAACGATCAACTTACTACTCCTCACAGTAACGGGGTTCCTCTAGTATAGAACTAGCACAGAAGATTGACGGCAACAGAACAACATTTTTGGCAATCCAGGTGGAGAGTAATGGTACAGGCTTGGGAGGTTGGATGCCTTTTGTACAATTGAGCTTACACAAGTAACTTTGCACAGCTAACTTTACACAGCTACCCGTGTGAAGCATTTACCAGTTTGTAATAGAGCCATCTCGTTTATGGAGATGGACTGCCTCATTAAATTTAAATTCTTCACGCATTAAGTATTCTTCGTTCACCTCAACGCCCAACCCAGGACCCGTGGGCACAGGAAAGCGTGCACCATCTAACTTAAGTTGTTGCGGAAAGATTGTTTCGTCAAAGAAGCCAAGCTGCTCGGTGGGTGAGGTGCGTACTTCTAGCGAGAAGAAGTTGGCAACCGCAGCCGCCATGTGTACTGACGCGGCTGTACAGACAGGGCCGAGTGGGTTGTGGGGCATGAGGTCAATGTAATGTGCTTCGGCCCAGCCCGCGACCTTCATTGCCTCTGTCAAGCCACCCACATTGGAGACATCGATGCGAATGAAGTCGGTAATGCCGCGCTCGATATAAGGCAAAAATTGCCATTTGGAGGCAAACTCTTCGCCGATGGCAAAGGGTACATCGACCATACGGCGCAACGCTTCGTAGGCTTCAGGCGTTTCATCCCGAATAGGCTCTTCGATGAAATCAAGCGTGCCAGAAGGCATGCGCTGGCAGAAAGATGCAGTTTCTGCCACATTTAAGCGATGGTGATAGTCAATGCCGATGACAGGCTCCGATCCTACTTCCTCGCGTAGTTTGACGTGCCATTTGGCAGTCAGACCCACCGACTCGCGCGGTTCAAAGATGCGCCGATCTCCACCTGTATCGGGATGACCGGGTACAGTGCGGATGACTTTCCACCCATGTTCAATTAGGAGCTTGACATCTTCAATCAGCTTGGGGCCCATCGGCGCGGGCGTGGTCGCAAAACAGGGAATAAAGTCACGCTGCTTGCCGCCCAAGAGCTGATAGACAGGCACATTCAGCGCCTTTGCCACAATATCATGCAAGGCAATATCGATGCCAGACATGGCGGCTGTGAGGACGCGCCCACCCTCGAAATATTGGCTGCGGTAAAGTTCTTGCCAAAGTGCCCCAATTTGCATAGGGTCGCGGCCAATTAGATATTCACGGAAATGGCGAACAGCACCTGCTACAGCTAACTCCCGGCTGGACAGTCCAGACTCCCCCCAACCATAGAAGCCTTCATCGGTTTCTACCTTGATAAGACATTGGTTGCGGCTACCTACCCATACAGGATAGGCTTTGACATCGGTAATTTTCATAGACGAGATTTTCTAGTGTTGGCTAGATTGAAAAATGTTGCCCTAGGTAGTGGAAAAACAGATATGTCAGCCACTGTTGCGTCAAGCATTGGTACTATACATAACCTGCACTATACATAGCCTGGTGACAGAACACGGGACAGATTACAGTGAAAGAATACGATGACGAGACTGCTAACAAAGCAAGTAAATCGTATGACACTGACAGGGTGAACTGTATGTTCCATTGCAGTTTACCACAGGGTAGGCTACTTGATTGTAATTTTGGGAACTGTTAGGAGTCAAAAGTAATAGTAGATTAAGCAGCTTTAATCTCTGCTTAATCTACTGTTGGACTTTTGATAAAAATGGATATTGTGAGCGGCGTAAGAGACAATGCTACCAGAGAGAAACAAGTTCACAGAAGAACGACCGAGAATTAACTGGCAGTTTGGGCAGATTCGAGTTGCGTCTCAAACCTCGAGTTAATTCGTTGCATTGTTCTTTTTCGCAATTTGTACCTCTGGTAGCACTGTCCGTCGCCTAAGTTTTGAAGCCTGATTTTGTCAAAAGTACTGCTACTGCTACCTTGCGCTTTAACCGCGCTGGCTTGCCCACGGACGCGCCATAATGGCTTCCATGCCTTCGTCATCGAGTTCAATGCCCAGGCCTGGCCCTTGGGGGACTTGAACACACCCTTCTTCATCCAAGACAAATGGCTCTTTAAGATAGCCTTTGCCAAAATAGGTGCGTCCGTTTTCTCGCCAGTCAATAACCTCATTGTGTTCTTGCACCAGGAAGTTGGGCATGACCGCATCTAATTGAATGGAAGCTGCCAACGCCAAGGGGCTGAGCGGACAATGGAGCGCGACCTTGGCAAAAGCGGCTTCGCCCATAACAGCGATCTTGTGACATTCAGTAATGCCACCTGCATGACAGATATCAGGTTGCAGGACTGAAATCGCCCCGCGACTTAGGGCGTCAAAGAAGATCCATTTGCCCATCCACCGTTCCCCCGCGGCAATGGCTGCATTGGTGCGCCGTGCAATATCGACCAGCGCATCGACGCGTTCAATTGGCATGGGTTCTTCGATAAAGAGTGGGCGGTGGGGTGCCAAGACTTCAATCATTTGGTTGGCAATGGCAGGATGGGGGTTGTGAATATCGACGGCAACATCCACATCTGGGCCTGCTCCCTCGCGTACAGCGGCAAATAGTTCACCAAAGCGTTCTACGCGCGAAGTGATCTCTAAGCCCTCGCCCGGGCCAAAGTGAACTTTGAGGGCACGGAATCCCCACTCTTGTGTGAGGATGCGTGCGGCTTCGGCCCAGGTTGCGGGGTCATCTGAACGAGGCTTTGCTCCTGCTGTGCGTTCATAGCCTGCGCGATAGGGTTCTCCTGGCTGGATGAAGTGGGGGAGCGCTCCGCCCGTGGCGCGATACATTTTTATTCGGTCACGAGTGGCTCCACCCAACATCTTGTGGATGGGGAGACCTGCCGCCTTGCCCGCAATGTCCCACAAAGCGATATCAATACCGCTAAGGGCGCTCATCTTAATCGGCCCGCCTTTATAGCCGAGGCCGGAGTTGTACATCACTTGCCAAAGATGTTCGACGCGTGTGGGGTCTTGCCCAATCAGAAAGGGTTCCATGCGCTGAACTTCGGCAATAACCGCGTCGGCATGATTTTCCAGATAGGGTTCACCAAGGCCGACAATGCCTTCATCGGTATGAATCTTGATCCAGACCCAACTGGGGGGAACTTTGATGAATTCCAGCTTTGTAATTTTCATGGCTACCAATCTGCGACGCTGTTGTCTGTTGCATAGTAAAGCTCGCCGCCCAATTCTTCGCGATACTCTGCGGTCTGTTTGAGGGCATCTTCACGCAGTTCAAAGCCTAGCCCTGGCTTGGTGGGCAGTTCGATATGACCATTGACCACCTGCCACGGTTCGACAAATAGCTCGCGACCCAAGCCTTGGTCGATCTGCTCTTGGGCAAGGAAGTTGGGCACGACGGCATCGACGTGCATGGAGGCTGTTAAGGCTACCGGGCCGATGGCACAGTGGGGAAGGATGTGCATGTAATAAACTTCCGCCATGTTGGCGATCTTCTTTAGCTCGGTAATGCCCCCACAATGGGAGATGTCGGGCTGAAGATATGCTACTGCATTTTTCTCGAAGATTTCACGGAAGCCCCAGCGCGTCAGCAGGCGTTCACCTGTGGCGATTGGGAAGGGGACATGATCGGAGACGAGCTTGAGCGCATCTACATTCTCCTGGGGTATAGGCTCTTCCACGAACATGGGGCGCATTCCCTTGATTTCGTGGCAGACCTCAATCGCAAGTGCAGGCGTCATCTTGCCGTGGAAGTCAAAGCATAGCTCCACATCGGGGCCAACCCATTCGCGCATTAGATAAGCAGCCTTGACAAACTTGTCGATGACCGAGGGTGGCTCATGCGCCCGCCATGTGCCAGCAGGTCCTGCCTTGTAGGCGGTATAGCCACTTTTCATCAGCCAATCAAGCCGTTCTCTTGATTTCGCCAAGCCTTCATCCGAGAGATCGCGAATCCCCCAGTGTGCATAGACGCGGATGCGATCGCGTACTGCGCCACCCATTAGCTTGTAGACGGGCACGCCATAGTATTTGCCGGAGATGTCCCACAGTGCTTGGTCAATGCCCGAGAGGGCTGTCATCAGCACTGTGCCGCCGCGGAAAAAGGCGGAACGGTAGATGTGCTGCCAGTGATGTTCGATACGTAGCGGGTCTTTGCCAATGAGGTATTCGGCTAGTTCCTCCACTGCGCCGTGGACGCTTTTGGGCTTGCCTTCCAGTGTTGTTTCGCCCCAGCCGACTAGGTCATTGTCCGTGGTGATTTTGACCAGGCGGATGCGGGGTAGGGGAAAGAACTGTTCAATCTTTACGATTTTCATGTGGATATTCCTTTGGTTCGTAAGCTTGATTTATACCCATGATTGTGGACGGTGTCGGTAGAAATGTTCTAGTCTGACTGAATCTTCGAGAAAACTAAGGTGTTACGTAGCTCGCCATTGTGCTTGCGCCCGTCATGACGCAACGTGCCTTCACATTCAAAGCCTGCGCGACGGGCGACGTTGGCGCTTGCTTGGTTGTCGGTGTCACAGCGAATCCATATGCGTTTGGCAGAAAGATGGGTGAAGGCATAATTGGTAATGCCATTCACTGCTTCGGTAACATAGCCTTGTCCTTGGTAGGATGTGCGGCACCAGTAACCAATCTCAAAGCTTGGTATTTTCCATTGTGGGTGCATTCCGCTGCTAACAACCATTGTGTCTGTGCCTTTTAGGAAGCAGAGAAGCATCAAATCCTGGCGCAACAGAAACTCGGCATGTTTTTGTCGTACCAATGCTTCCGATTCCTCAACGGTGGGCGGTCCCTCTTTATAAATGCCCAGCCATTTTTGCAAGTCTTCCAAGGATTCTATGACGGCGGCGTTAAAAGTGGCTCCATCACCCGGTTGGGGGCTGCGAATAGTGAGTCGTTCGGTCTCAAGGGTCGCTGGGAAATTGAGGTTGAGGATGTGTGGTGGCTCCATAAGCAATGATCTCAGCGCCAGATTTCACCAATGCTATCAAGCTTGTCGTCACTGAGATAGCCATAGCGATTGATCCAGACCCCATCGACAGGGCTATCTGCCACCAGTTGCAGGCGGCGACGGAAATCATCCAAGGGGCCATAGCCATGCACGAGCGCATAGATTTTGGTGCGTCCACGCGTGACAGCCATTACTTGATTGAGCTTGCGTACCTGGGCTTCAGTTGGGATAGGATGCGGCTCATCTGGTTCTGGATAGCCATAGTCGGCAATTGTACTCCCCACCTTGGCCTGATTGTGGCTACCATCATCGAGATCGAGCAGGTGGACTATGGCTCTTACGAGAAGGGTCTCGTCCAGCCCTGGATTCGCTGCCATCAGCACGTCACCCCAGAATTTCACCATGAGCGACCAGTGCATGGTGTAGAGTTTGGGGGCAATGGAGGCGCAATATTGGGCGGCTGCTGCAAAATCTAAACCCGTGATCAGAGAGAAAGGAGCCATAAAGGCATTGGCAGAAAGCTCTTTCTCTGCACCGCCATAGGTTGTGATGGCTGCGCGCCAATCGGCAAGGAGGTCGGTGGAAAGTGCGGCTTTGCAACGCAGCCATTCTGCCACACCTGGATAGCGCTGCATGAGGGCGAGCAGCATGAACTTGCCGCGGTCTGGTGTGGCAAAGTCTGCGAGATCTGCATTGGTAAGGCTGCCGTGGAGGTAACGATATAAAGCCGCAACATCGCGCTGCATCCGTCCAAAGTCAAAGCCATGTTCGGTTGCCCATTGGGCAACATGCGGGCCAAAATCCTGAAAGGCTTCATCCAGTTTGTAACAGGGATATTCAGGCCAGTCGGGGCGAACGCCGTCAATGTCGGGATAGGTGGCAAATATGTCACGCACCCAGGCACGGTTGTAGTTGCGGATGTCGAGGCTGGCGAGTGACCCCGTGTTTGCCATGCGATCCTCTGGCAGACGCCCATCGGGCAAGCGCGGGGTATCTTCTGTGCGTAGACCGGGTGGTTGGGCTGCGCCAGTCTGAATATAGACCTTTAACCCTGCGGATTTGGCCTCGCCAATAAAGCGACCGATGATCGGGCCTTCGCGCTTGGTGAGTGAATCACCTTTGCGGGGCTGATAAAGGGAATCGGTGAAGAACTTCTTGTTGGGTTGATGACCGGGTGCGCTCTGCATCCACAGGGCAGGTTTGCCCCACAGAGGACGATCAAAGAGACGAACACTGGCTCCCGCATCGTCGGGTGGCTGAAAAGAACCTTCACCATCGGGTGCAGGGGCAGCAACCGATGTGTTGGTGGCAACTGCTGTCGCACCGGCACGGTTGACTAGGTTGCTGATGACGTGGTCAACGCCCTCAGTTTGGTAGTAGGGGCTCATGACTGTTATGCCAAGAAAGCGCTTGCTGTCCGCCATGTCGTTGGTTCCCGGTAGAGCAATTCTAGGAGGTTTGAGTAGCTATTGTGAGTGGTTGACTGCTTGATATTATGCCAGATTATGCCAGAATTCGGTCAGAGTAGATTATTCGAGAGTGGGCACGGGCAGCCGGCAGATGAGGTGGGTATCGGCGTCACAGTACCAGAAATGGTTCTGCCACAGGCTCATGCCGTGAGGTTCGGGGGCATCGTCGGGCAGTTGCAATTTGAAACGAATGGTTGCCGATGCTGCGTCAAAACAGTAGATCGCGCGGTGATTTGTCTCGACACACCAAAGTTCGTCACCCCGCCATGCAAGACCGTGGGGACGATTACCAGGGGCCGCAAAACTGTGGATGACCGCACAATTTGCCTTGGGATCAACCTGATAGATGGTGGCTGAAGGCGGGTTGGCAATCCATAATTTGCCATCTTTCCATTCCAACCCATGCGCGCCAGTCTCTGACGCACCGGGGGAGGCAAATTCGGCAAGGGTAGCGCCCGTATGCCGGTCAATTTGCAGAATTTTGCGGTTGTAGGTGGAGGAGATCCAGAGGGTCTCACCATCGTCGGTGACGCCGCTGCCTTTGACTGTGGCGGTTGCCAGATCAAGTAAGACGTTGCCGTTGGCATAATCGAGCAGATGTAAATGATGGGTTTCTTGGTCAAGAGACCAAAGCCCTTGGGCAGTGGCTTGCAGCCCGTTGGGGTGGGGGCCGGGGGTGGAGAATAGTGTATCGACCGAATCAGCTAGCAGAGTTGGGTAGGACATGGGAAGCAATGCCCAATCTTTAGCGTGCAGATAGATGTGATGACAGCGGGTGGTTGGTGCATCTATCTACACCAACCACCCGATTTTGAACAATCAAGCTGCGTTTAGCTCAGCTAAAAGCAGGGACTGCAAACACTCTAGCCGTGACCGATATAGATGGTCTTAGTGCGGGTGTAAAACTCAATTGCGCCTTGCCCCTGTTCCTTGAAGGTATTGGCGCTGGATTCTTTGAAGCCACCAAAGGGTGCTTGCAGGGCAAGACCTGTCGTTGGTTCATTGATCTTGACCACACCTGCCTCAACGCGATTGGCGAACTGGAAGGCATTCTTGAGATTTGTTGTGATAATGCCTGCCGCAAGGCCAAAGCCGATGTTGTTGGCGTATTCAATTGCCTCGTCCACATTGCGGGCGCGCATAATGCTGATCACAGGCCCAAAGATTTCCTCTTGGGCGATACGCATCTTGGGCTCCACATGGTCAAAGACGGTGGGTTGGACGTAATAGCCATTTGACTTTGCCATATCGCCGCCTACCAATAACTTGGCTCCTTCGCCCTTGCCAATGCCGATATAGTCTAGGTCAGTTTGCAGTTGGCTCTCACTCACCGCAGGCCCCATTTGCACGCCAGACTCAAGCCCATCACCCACCACTAGGTTGCGGGCGGCTTCGGTTAACGCAGCGGCAAACTGATCGGCAACGCCTTCCTGGACAATGACGCGGCTAGTGGCGGTGCAAGCTTGACCTGTGAGGCCAAAGCCTCCCATGACTGCCATTTTGACTGCCAACTCCATGTCGCCATCTTCGAGGACAATCATGGGGTTTTTACCGCCCATTTCCAACTGGACACGAGTCAAGTTCTTGATGGCTTTCTCATAGATACCAGAGCCAACATTGTAGGAGCCTGTGAAACTCACGCCGTTGACTTGGGGGCTAGAAACCAGTTGATCACCCACATTGCGACCAGAGCCTGTAATGTAGTTGACGACACCGGCGGGCAATCCAGCTTCGACGAGCGCTTC
>JBBQIG010000090.1:0-11899 GCA_038324715.1 Anaerolineae bacterium
CTTGTGGATTGCCCACCACCGCGAGCGGTTGTCGGCTGCCTATGAGCTAGCTCCTTTGAGTCCCACGGCTGCGGTCTCGACCTTTGCCCATTCCTATGGCGACACGCTGATCCAGCGTACAGTCAAGGGGTTGCTGAAGGGGCTACATTGGGTAATGGGAGATGATGATCGCCCTTTGGGTTTGTCTGAAGAGGAATTTCAGGATGCGCGAGCACGGCATCAAGCTGGAGAGTTGACTTTGGGCGAAGTTGAAGCGATGATCGAGAAAATGCATGCAGATGCGGCGTTGCTGAGTGATGGCAAGCCTGCGCGTGAACAATCTGCAAATGAGCAATCTGCAAATGAGCAAATTGCAAGTGAACAAAGTGTGGAGCCAGCTGAGGAGCGGCTTTCCAGCAATGGTTGGCATCCACGTACAGGGCAACGAATAGAATTATAGTAGGCTATGGCAAGGCAGGTTATGGTATACTATCCGCTTAAGACCGGACAGAAATCAGAGCAAGCTTGTCGGATCAATGGCCCGATTATGGCCGGATCAAAGGCTGAATCCACGGCCAGATCAATGATTGTGCGAGAGGATCGTTATGCGGCGCGTCAAAATTATTTGTACCATTGGCCCATCCAGTCGTGAATTGGATGTATTGACTCGAATGGTGGAGGCGGGGATGAATGTGGCACGGCTCAATCTGAGCCACGGTACGCATGAATATCATCGCGGAACTATTGAGCGAGTCCGACAAGTTTCAGAGAACCTACGCCGGCCCCTTGCCATTCTTGCCGATTTGCAAGGCCCCAAGTTACGTATGGGGAAAATGCAAGAGGGCGGTGTGATTTTAAAGAAGGGTGAAGAACTGATCATGACCACAGATGAGGTCATTGGTCAGCCGGGAAAAGTCCCCATTCAATATCGAGATTTGCCACGGCGTGTACGTCCTGGTGAACATATTCTGATTGACGATGGCATGTTGGAGGTAGAGGTTGTTTCTGCCACAGACAATGAGATTATCGCAAATGTGGTAATCGGGGGTCTGTTGAGCGACAACAAGGGAATGAACCTCCCGGATGCCTCTTTGGACATTCCGGCACTTACCCCCAAAGATTTGGAAGATGTGAAATTTGCCCTTGCCAATCAGGTAGATTGGATTGCCCTCAGCTTTGTGCGTACTGCGCAAGAGGTTCTGGAGCTAAAGGCGATCATTCAGAATGATTCAGCCTATGGGCGCGTGCCGCCGGTGATCTCGAAGATTGAGAAGCCAGAGGCTGTACGCAACATTGATGCAATTATTCGTGCTTCCGATGCAATTATGGTGGCACGTGGTGATTTGGGTATTGAGACTGCACCCGAAACGGTTCCGATGGTGCAGAAGATGATCATTATGAAGTGTTTGGCTGCTGCCAAGCCTGTGATCACGGCAACGCAGATGTTGGATTCGATGATTCGCAACCCGCGCCCCACTCGTGCTGAAGCCAGTGATGTGGCAAATGCAGTGTTGGATGGCAGCGATGCCATTATGCTATCGGGCGAGACTGCATCGGGCATCTATCCAGTTGAAGCGGTGATGACAATGGTCAAGATTGCATCTCAGGCTGAGAATACACTCTTGTCCCCTAGTTATCATCAGCATTTTGCCGAACCGGAGATCTATACGGGGGCTGGCGCTATTTGTCATGCCGCCATGCAGACTGCCAATGAACTGAATGCGAAGGCGATTATTGCCCACACCATTAGTGGTTCTACAGCTCGCTTTATTGCCAGCTTCCGGCCCAAGGTGCCCGTGATTGCTGTCACGCCCAGCCCGATGGTACAGCGGCAGTTGTGTATGCATTGGGGAACCTATCCGCTGCTCACGCGTCGTTTGAGCAATACGGACGAGGTGATCAACGATGCCATTCATGTTGCCTTGGGTAGTGGCATGGTGAATCCAGGGGACACGGTTGTGCTCACGGCTGGGGTTGTGGGCAGTGTACGCAGTGGCACCAATTTGATGATGGTACGCACGATTGAGCGTGTGTTGGCGACAGGAGTGGGCCTGGGGCGGCGCGAAGTTGCTGGACGCATTGTGAAAGTTACGATGCCCATCAATGGTTCGACACCGAATGTCGGCCCTCAAGATATTGTTTTTGCCACCAATATTGATCGCTCCTGTACACAGCTACTCCAACGCGCAGGGGGTCTTATCACCACAGACCATGGCTTGGATAGCTATGGCGCGGTGACTGCGGTCGAGTTGGGGATTCCCGCCGTTGTGAGTGCGCAGGGCAACTTGGATGAACTGGTGGATGGCAAGAGCGTGATCTTAGATTCCAGCACAGGCCAGATCATTGAGTGGAAGTAGGAGTTGGATAAGGTAGGGATGTAGAGCGTAGACTCTATTCTAATTTATCTATCTTAATCAACTGGTTGATCTGATTTAGATCTGAAAAGTCTGCAATCACGGGAATGTTGAGTGAGTCGAAAACCTCCGAGTGATGGACATCAACCCCAATAAAACGCACATGTGATGCGTTGGCTGCTTCATAGTCAGCCAACGCATCACCGAAAAAGGTAATTCGATCTGCGGGTAGTTGCTTTTTGAGGTTGAGCAAAACTTCAGTTTTTGAGAGGGGATAGCCAAAGATCTCTTGAAACGAAGTGGTTAATCCTCGCTGTTGCAGAATCTGCATAATCTCGGTTCGTGGCGCTGACGAATTTAGAAAAAACTTGCACGATTCGCTCTTCAAGAATGCTTCCATTCCACGTAGTAGTGGGGTCTTCTGAATCTCTTGCATGACTACTTCACTGTACTGGACATTGAGTGACCGAATCAAGCCTTGCTCAAGAGGGAGTTGCAGAATTTTTGTGATGACGTGCTCGAACTTGTGTTGTCTAGGTATCCCTCTGTTTTGTCTATTATACTGATCAATCTCCTCGAGGCGATCAACATGGGCAGCGAATAAATTCTTGAATGCGGAGATTTTCGCCAATTCAGAATCAAAGACGACGCCATCCATATCGAGAACGATGTACTGCTCTTGGTCATTATTTTTCATCGACTTCCTCGTGCGCAAAACAGTTTCTTCCCCCAAACGATCCTCCAGTCCCATCCTCTATTTGATATAATACAATCCTTTCTAATGTTTATCCTAGCTATTGAATTTCTCTGGGCGAAGCAAATTCTCCTGCCCTTTAAATCTCCCTGTGATCACAATTAGCAGGTAATACCACGCCATTGGAGTATTGATTTTGCATTTTTTGAATAGGTTTTTGGGACGAAAAGAGATGGGCGCGGGTGCATCTGGCCAGCGCTTGCGCTCGTGTCAATGTACGCAAGCAGGGTTGGCATCAGAGAACTTTCAAGCTTGGGGTGCACGCATGCACGAAAGCCCCATGCACATGCACCGTAAGATATGGGAATTCTGTTTTATTTCACAGGCGCTGCATGAGCGTGGTGTGCTTGTGCCAGGGCGGCGCGGTCTTGGTTTTGCGGTGGGTCAGGAGCCATTGCCAGCCCTTTTTGCCAGCTTGGGGTGCAAGATAGTCGCCACAGATTTGGCAACTGAGGAAGCAAGCAAGAGTGGGTGGGTTGCTAGCGGGCAACATGCAAACTCATTGAAAGCATTGAATGAGCGCGGAATCTGCGACCCCGAACTTTTTGAACAAAATGTAAGTTTCAATTTTGTGGATATGCGCCAACTCCCCGATGATTTGGGAACGTATGACTTTATCTGGTCTTCTTGTTCCCTAGAACATTTAGGATCACTGGAACTGGGCGAGAAATTTATCTTTGAGTCGCTTAAATACCTCAAGCCGGGTGGCGTTGCGGTGCATACCACAGAGTACAATCTGCATTCGAATCTCTCAACAATCACCCGCGGCCCCGATGTGATCTTTCGCAAGCGCGATTTTCAGAAGATTGCTGCTAAGTTGCAGCGCCAGGGCTATGCCATTGAGCTAGACTTTCGCAAGGGTGACTTACCCTATGATCTGCTTGTGGACAAACCGCCCTATAATCCTCATGCCCACCTTACGCTGCTCTTGGCTGGATATACTGTCACCTCGTTTGGTCTAATTATAGAGCGCAAGTAGTCCAAGGGAGAGCGTCCGCAGGATCAATTGCTTCTGTGTGAGTTTCTTACAGACCCGCTGGCACTTCGTTGCCCGACTCGGTGATGGCGCGGCGCACATTGACGCGCGTGAGGATGACGAAGCCCACGGCGAAGAAGATGGCAATCGAGAGGATTGCCAGTCTATAGCTGCCGCTAAATTGAAGCGTTAGCCCAAAGATCAGCGGCCCCATCCAACTTGTACCCCGTTCGCTCACCTCGTAAAGACTAAAGTACTCGGCCTCTTGCCCCACTGGGATCATCAGCGAAAAGAGTGAGCGACTCAGTGCTTGGCTGCCTCCCAAAACGATGGCGATGACTCCGGCCAGGATAAAGAATTGGGTCACTGTTTGTAGAAATGCATAGGTGTAGACAGTGACGCCCAGCCAGATGATGAGGCTGATGGCGATGGATCGCTTGGCACCGATGATGCGCGCGAGATAGCCAAAGCCCAGCGCACCGAAGAAGGCAATGAATTGTACCATTAGGATCAGTTGGACAAGGGAAGCGGTCTCCATGCCCAACTCTTCTGCCCCGAATTGGGCAGAGAGGGCAATCACGGTTTGGATGCCATCGTTGTAGAGCAGATAGGCGGCTAGGAAGAGCAGTGTATGGGGGTATTGGGGAAGGTTGCGAAAGGTATGGCGTAGCTGCTTAAAGCCGACTGTCCATATTTGCTCGCCTGGTTGTAGACTTTTGATCGGCTGGCGACGTTGGAGGCTGAGCAGTGGGACAAGGGTAAAGATCGCCCACCATACACCTGCTGAAGCAAGGCTAATACGGACAGCTTGCCCTGTGCTTAACCCCAATCCTTCTGCCCAAAACTGTACAAAGAGCAGGTTGATCAACAGCAAGATACCGCCCCCCAAGTAGCCCAATGCCCAACCCTGTGATGAGACTTTGTCACGTTCATCGGCACTGGCGATCTCTGTCAGATAGGCGTTGTAAAAGACAATGGATGCGCCAAAACTCAGGTTGGCAAGCAGAAAAAGTCCACCCCCCAGCAGATAATGATCGCCTTGCAAGAAATAAAAGCCCATGGTGGCAATGGCTCCCATGTAGGCTGTGATGCCCAACATCTGCTTTTTGCGATTCGAGTAGTCTGCCACTGCGCCGAGGATGGGCAAGAAGAAGACCTGCAAGACCACCGAGAGCGAGACCATATAGGCAAAAAAAGAATCGGCTAAGACGGGGATGCCCAGGGGATAGACCATGCCATTGGCATCTGCGGCGGCTTGGGCGATGGAGGTGAGATAGGGGCCGAGAAAGACCGTGACGACGGTGGTGGAGAAAGCGGAATTGGCCCAGTCATAAAAATACCAGCCGATTTGCTCGCGACGGCTGTAGCCAGGTCGGACGGATGCCGAGACGGTCATAAGGGTTCCTCTGGATTGCAGGTGGGTTCAGATGGGTAAAGAGTTATAGAATTATCATCAAACACAATAAAGCAACTGTCGCATTCTGCGCGTTTGTGGTGGTCAGCTAGAGATGGTTAACCTCATCACATCATTGCGAGCATCGCGACGCACAGACTCAACTCCCCACTTCTGGGCGGCGCGTTTGGCGTTCCAAAATCTCAGAGACGACCGGCAAGAGCACTGCAACAACCAGCAAGAAGGGGCCGAGTATTTCCAGCCCAAATTGATCCGCCATCAGGCCAAAGATGCTTACGAGTGCCGCGCCGCCCAACATTGCTGCCGCAATCTGGAAACCAACCGTGTTTGCGGCGTGGGTCGGCCCCATGCGCGCCGGTGTCAGTGAGATGAACGACGGAAACATGGGCGCGAGCGAAATCCCTAGCAGGGCAACACCCGCCAATGAGAGCCACGGCGCGAGGTTGAGCCAGAGCAACAGTACGCCAAGAATTGCGGCGAACATGCACAGTTGTAGCAGTGTCCGCACGGTGATGTGCGCAACAACCATCCCAGAGAGCAGCCGCCCGACTGTGAGGCTACCCCAATATACGCTCACCCACAGACCCGCCAGCGCTGGCAACATGCTGCGTGCTTCGGTCAGCAGTGTGTACAGCCACTGACCCGCAGTGATCTCAAGGCCGGTGTACAGAAAGAAGAGCAGCATACTCAGCCACGTCGAAGGCAACAACAATGTGCGTACCATCGGCGCGCTTGGTGTTCGTGCAGCTTGGGATTCCTCACTGTGAGCGTGCCACTGATTCCGGGTAAACACAAAGCCGAGTGCCAATATCAGTTGCGCCACACTGACGATCAAGTAGCTCAGCCGCCAGGATTGCCCCGCGCTGATCACACTGCTCATCACGATCGGGCCGATCGCTGCGCCAAGGCCAAAGGATGCGTGCAGCCAGTTTATCGTACGCGGGTTGAAATTTTCGGCGGCATAGGTGTTTAGTCCAGCGTCGATGGCACCTGCTCCCAGACCCGCCAGCAGTCCTAGCCCGACCATTGTGCTCCACAGGGGGGCAAAGCCGTAGCCAAGCAGACTGATCGCCGTGGCAAAGCAACTCAGAACCAGCAGCCACCCAACCCCTATGCGCGCCAACATCCGCCCGCTACTAAAGCTTGACACCAAATAGCCGAGCGTCATCGTCGTGATCAACGCACCAAGCGCATCGAGTGGCAGGCCAAATGTGGTGCGGATCGACGGCCAGGCTACGCCGGTCAAGCCGTCTGGCAGACCTAAGCTAATAAATGCGGCGTAGGAGAGACCCACAAGCAGCGCAGTGCGCTGGCGAACACCGGTAGCAGAATCAGCCACGATACTCTCTAACTCTTCCTGAAACGTATGGCTTTTAGTCGGGCAACTTTAGCCAGGCAATAGGTAATGGATGGGGATGAAACCTACGGTTATAGGATAGACATAGACACAGTATGCAGTAGGCCGCGAAACTGAAGCAAATCCCGATTTGGATCTCATAAAAAAATCCTGAAGGCACATCGCCTTCAGGATTTTTTGTGGATCATCTGCAATGATTACGCAGGAACAGGGAAGCGCGAAGAGAGTTCAATCACTTCGTTCTTGGTCTCTGCGATGAGGTCTTCGTCAAGCGGGTTGCGGGCAATGGCTGCAATCCAACGGCCAATTTGGACAAATTCGGCCTTGCCCATGCCGCGACTGGTGGCAGCAGGTGAACCGAGGCGAATGCCGCTGGTGACAAGTGCGGGCTTGGGGTCAAAAGGAATCATGTTCTTGTTGCAGTGAATGTTGGCATGATCCAGCGCCTTTTCAACTGCTTTGCCGTTGACTTCTTCCTTATCCAATATACCGAGGTCAACCAACATCAGGTGGTTGTCGGTGCCGCCAGAAACTATTCGTAACCCTTCTTCTTGAAGCGTTTGGGCGAGGGTCGCGGCGTTATCAAGCACCTGCTGTTGATATGCCTTGAAGCTGGGCTGGAGCGCTTCGCCAAAAGAGACAGCTTTGGCGGCAATTACGTGCATCAACGGCCCACCTTGCGTGCCTGGAAAGACGGCGCTATCGATCTTCTTGGCATACTCTGCCTTGCAAAGAATCATGCCCCCACGCGGGCCGCGCAGAGTCTTGTGGGTGGTGGTCGTCACAACATCGCAGTAGGGCACCGGGTCGGGATGTAAACCCGTGGCGACTAAGCCTGCAACATGCGCCATGTCCATCATCAACTTGGCCCCAACTTTGTCTGCAATGGCACGCAAGCGCACAAAGTCAAAGTGGCGTGGGTAGGCGCTGGCTCCGGCAACAAGTAGCTTGGGGCGCAGTTCTAGTGCCAACTGTTCGATCGCATCGTAGTCAATGAGTTCGGTCTCCTTATCCACACCATAGTGCTGGAAGTTGTAGAGCTTGCCCGAACTGTTGAGGTGGAAGCCGTGGCTCAGATGCCCACCGTGGTCGAGCTTGAGCGCCAGTACCGGGTCGCCCGGTTTCAGCAGCGCCAGGTAAACCGCTTCGTTAGCTTGTGCGCCCGAATGGGGCTGGACATTGGCATGGTCGGCACCAAAAAGTTCCTTTGCACGCGCAATGGCGAGACGTTCGACAATGTCTACATAGTCACAGCCACCGTAATAGCGTTTGCCAGGATAGCCTTCGGCATATTTGTTGGTCAACACACTGCCCATCGCTGCCAACACCGCTGGGGTGACATAGTTCTCGCTGGCGATTAGCTCAATGCCACTGGATTGGCGGCTACGCTCGAGTTCGATGGCATGATAGATGTCTGGGTCTTGCGCTGCCAAAATCGCACGCGCATCTGGGGTCTCTGTCCAGGCGGGAAGCTGGATGGTTTCACCATCGAGCATATGCCCGTAAATAGGGGTCGATTGATTCATGTGGGCCGTTCTCCTTCCCAAAACTGGAAAATTTCAGCGCAGAGAGTTGGGTAACTCTACCTGGTCGGGCAGTTCTGGGAATTGACCCGTACGCTGCGCCAAACGTGGGCAAACATAGCATGATTTGGGACTTTCGTCAATTCAGACGGGCTGGCTGGACAGAGCTAAGTTGTTCGTACAGAGTCACCTATACTTAAGAACGGGGAGCCTATAGGCCGTATTTTGCGAGTCACAGGTGAAGATATGCCATCACCATGCGCCTCTGGAGAAAATTTATGGGAAATGTAGAGGGAACCTTGTCGCTTCTTCAACCATTCTTCAACCCATTGAATAGGCTTGGCTGCGTGGGTTGCTGTGATACAATGCACAACGCCAAAGACCTTTTTAGCGTATATCTTACGCACACTGCAGATTGAGCCAGCGGTGATTCATATCGGGTCTAAACAAGGCAAATATTGGGAAAATTGCAGATAAATTATGGGGCAAATAAGAATGCAAGAGAGCAAACATACAGCATTGCCCCCAGAAAAGACCTTAATCTACAGTCGTTGCACCACTTACGATGAATTTGCCTCTGCTTCAACCTGGCAAGATTTCTTGCGAATACGGCAGCGCGAAATTCGGGTTATGGCTGAAGAACAGGCTTATTTGACGGCCTATCCCGATCTTGTCTATTGGCTTGTTGTCGCCGCAGATGACAGCCCCGACAGCCTTGTTGTGCTACCAGTGATAGACCATGTGGCAAAGTGGGTTCCACGACTTACGTTGCGTGTGGTGCGGGAAGATGAAGCCGCGGAGTTGCTTGCGAATTTGGTAGATGATGCAGAACTGCTTGCAAGTTGGAACGAAGCTGACTTGCCCCTGTTGATTAGCTTTGACGAGGAGTGGAACTTCCAAGAACCGTGGGGGCCACACCCTCAAGCGATTGAACCATTTTTGGACAAGTGGGTTGCAGATCACCCGGATTACGAAGTTCTAGCCGAGGATGAGTCCGCAACAGGACAGGCTGCCTATAGCGCAATGCAGGAGCAACTGCTGCAAGAATTGCGCCTTTGGTACAATAGCTCGCTCAATCAAGCCTGCGCGATAGAGTTATGCACGTTGTTGGCCCGTTGGCATGATGAAAGTGGCGATGAAGAATAAGGCTCAGGAGTAACTATCAGGCGTAATTATACCGTGTAGCAAGCGCGGCGTAATCGTCCTTTTTCTCATCTTGTCTGCGTGATACAATGCAGCATACCAGGAAACATTCACGGCAAAAGATTAAAGTTCACAGCAAAATGTCACGTAATAAAGTCACAGCGCAAGATGCAGGCTAGTTATGGTTTGGTAATGGATGGGTATATTGACGGTAGGTAACGGATAGTGGTCAAACATTTCGAGTACTTGGTCGCATGGATCCGCATGAAGACCAATGATAGAGGACTCTACCGGCATGTACTTGCTGGAGTATTTGCCTTGGCGTTGGGACTTGTGGTGCTTTTGTCTGCGACGGATCGGCTATGGGCAGCCATTGAATTAGCCTATTATCGTGCCTCTGCCACCAACAACGCTGTCTTTTTGGAGTGGGCGACTGTACGCGAATTCAACCTGAATGGCTTTGAGATCTTGTGCAAGCGTTCCGTTGAACCGGTGACGGCCTATCACCCCATTGGTTCGCGTATTGCACAGGGTACTGCGGATACAGGGGCAACCTATAATTTTAATGTTACATCGGGTTTGATTGCTGGCGAAAGTTACTGCTTTCGGCTGCGTGAAGTTACCAGTGATGGTACTCCTGGCGAAGCCTTTGATTTATGTGGCTATGGCCCTGGTTTGACACCTGCACCTACTCCCACCGTGGATGTTGCTGGTCTTTCGTTGGAGCTAACGCCCACCACAATTGCAGTAGAGCCAGTTCCTGGGCTTGAAGTGCCAGGACTGCCACCCACACTCACACCGATTCCGCCAGGTGTTTTTCCAGAAACACCTACCCCGTTGCCTGGTCAGCAACCGATCAGCCCGCTGGCTGATCCAAACGCACCAGTCGATCCAAATTTGGCACTTACGCCTACAGTAGATCCGTTCGCAACATGGACGCCAACAGTCGATCCATTCATAACGATAGCACCCACAGTTGATCCAGCGGCGCCGATTACACCGATTGGCATGGATCCAAATTCAGCCGCGATTGCACAAGCGCAAATGCAGGCTGAAACGCCGACGGCTTTGCCGACGGATACGCCTTTCCCCACCGAAACAGCTACAGAAATTGCCACAGAGACGCCAACGCAACCAGCTAGCCCACTAGCTGTTGACCCTGCGGTTGCTGAAATTGCGGCGGTGCCGGATGCATACATGGCGCAAGCCGTGGCGGCAACAGCCACGCCACCTTATGTCGTTGTAACGGCGACACCCACGCCAGAAGGAGCAGGTGTCGCAATGCTTGCGCCCACCTTTACCCCTTGGCCTACTGCAATGCCCACGCCGTCGTTTAGCCTGGACAGCTTGTTGGTTCCCAGCACACAAAATTTGATGGTAGGGCTGCTCTGTCTGATCTTTGTGAGTGCCAGTGGTTTGGGCGCGCTCGGATTGGTAACAAGCGTGCTCTATATGCGCTCCCAATCGCAACGTGAAGCCCAACGGAATCGCCTGCCAGGGCCACTCTATGAACGGCGACGCTACTAAGCTTCGTACTTTCATCGCCATTGACCTCCCCACAGCCGCTTTGCGCGCAGTTGCTGCCGCGCAAGAGCAGATTCAATCCTTTCTGCGCGCCCGTGATCTAGCCTCTGCTTTGCGGTGGAGTCCGATCACAAATTTGCATTTGACCTTGCGCTTTTTGGGTGATACAACCGCTGCCCAGCGCGATGACGTGACCGCGCGGCTGCAAGCAGTGGCGGCGCAGACTTCGCCTTTTACCTTAAATGTCGAGTTGAGCGGTGTCGGGGTGGGCGGCTTTCCTAGCTTGCGCCAGCCACGCGTGTTGTGGATGGGGATCAATGGAGACATGGCGACGTTGATTCAGCTTCAGCGCCAAGTTGAAGAGATTGCCCAAGCGGTGGGCTTTGCGCCTGAAGAAAAGGGCTTTGCACCCCATCTAACTTTGGCTCGTGCCGCACGCGATGCCGGTCGACCTCTTTTACAACAGGTGGGGCATGCGCTTGGCGAATATGCCAGGATGCCCTCGTCCCTCTCTGCTACTGCCACGCCCAAGCCCACACCTCTCTACTTTCGCATCGACCGGCTTGTCTACTATCAAAGCGAATTACGCAAAGGGGGATCGGTTTATAGCCCGTTGGCCTCTTTGCCCTTTGGTGATCCCGCTGGTAATCCCCCGGGTGACACTGCGCCTGATGCCGGGAGTGATAGTGGGGGGTAATAGCGCCCCCGTGACGTGCATCCCCATTTTGTTTGTGAGAAAACCCCGTCAACTGGTTGCCAGAAGCAGATCTTGGCTCAAGGTTTGGTAGATAGCCGCGGGAGCGACTGGCCCCAGCGCACCTACGATGGGGGCAAATCCGCTGCGATCCCACCAGCGTACAGTGGGGGGTAGCGGG
>JBBQIG010000091.1:0-11847 GCA_038324715.1 Anaerolineae bacterium
CATGATTCCCTGCCTTCTCCTCAAATCGAACCACTTGGTTACTAGCACATCTCTATCAGCACACGCTTACCAACGCACCTATAATGCTTGTTCAGCACGTCCCTTAACAATGTCCAGGATGTAAGTTTGGAAATCGCCCAACAAGAAATCAACCCAGCCAGCCGCATAGAGATTCACTGGCGTAGAAAGGGCATAGTAGCTCGTCAAGTGCAAACGCACCTGCCCCGCTGCCACCTCTTCGAGACGATACTCTACCCATTGTACCTGCAAATGTTCGCCAGCGACATCACTCCAAAGCGGCGTGCCTTGATTGCTTTCAGGGTCTAAGAGTACACCAAAACGATAACGCTCATAGAGTTCCCACACTTGCACTGGCTCAATGACCTTCATGCCATTGTCATAGGAGGCATAGCGCACACCCTCAATTCCGGGCATGGTCAAGGTGGCTTCCACAGGATAGGGCAATCCTGCAGCGCGAAACCAGGCAAAACGTTCTTCATTGGGTTGAATCTCTGGCACAGCAATAAATTCGTCCCAAACCGTCTCCACAGGTGCAGCAATCAGCACAGAACTCCTCACCTCGCGCAGGGTGGTAGGAGGTTGCCACCTGGCTTCAAGCGGAGAAACCAGAATTGGCAACAGAAGAAGCAGCCCCAGCAAACTCGAATGATCCCGATTTTGCCGCCGCACAACCCACCAGCGCATCAGCGCACCACCAACGCTCGACATGACAAAAAAGATTGGAAGTCCCATCGCCACGCAGATCCACGCCTCGATCATCAGGATCAGAACCAGCACGCCCAATAATGCACAGGCGGCCCATGGTGCAAAAACAGCATAGGGCCATGATTCTTTCATGGAGGCAGGAGCCAGCGCAACGGTCAATGCACCGATGCCCAATGGTACCAAAAAGAGGAAACTTATACTAAGCGTCCCAATCAACCACTCACGCTCCTGTTGGAATAGCACTTCACCTGCCATGCCATACGCCAACGCCAGCACAACCCCCAATGCGGGTAACGTCTGCACCCGCCCTCGCTCAACCATAAATCGCCGCCCCCAAAATTCCTCAGCAATAGGTTTACATACTACACAATTTCCAACACCCGCTTCCTTGGAGCCCCCTGGGCCGCTCCAAGGAAGCTTAAATAGCCAGCCAACTAACCTACCCAACCACCTCACTACAAAGCAACTTCCTCCACAACCGGTGCAGATTGCACGCTACCCCGCGCCGAAAGAGCCAGCACGACCAAACCTGCCAACAGCATCCCCACGCCGAGCAAAGCCTGCATCGTCAACGATTCGCGCAACACTAGTACACCCAGCAGTGTAGCAGTCAACGGCTCCCCCAACGTCAATGTCACGGCAATTGCCACAGGCGTCGTCATCAGCGCCTTGGCAAAAAGCGCATAGGCAATTGCCAAAGTCACAAGCCCTAAATGCAAGGCGACAACCATGCCGCGCGGTTCAACCAGCCAACCAAAATCTTGGAAGAAATAGAGGGGTGTCAACAGCAATGCGCCCAGCGCAAAGACCACGCCCATTGCCGCCTCTGGACGTTGTGCTTTCACCAACCCCTTGCTCGCCAGCACATAAATTGCATACGAGCCACCTGCGCCCACCGCCAGCAGAATCCCCACCAAATCAAGGGTCATGCCACCGATGCCACTGCCGCCCAGTCCCAACAGCACACAGCCTGTCACAGCCAAAGCAGTTGCCAGCGCCCACGACCAGCCAGGTGCCTCACGCTGCACCAACCACCCCAATATTCCTGCTATAACAGGCGCACTGCCAATGGCGACCACTGTCCCCGCCGCGACGCCTGTACGATCCACCGCAGCAAAAAAGCAAAGCTGATAAGCCGCCATACAAACAGCCGCGCTGACCGTGGCACCGATCGGCCAAGGGCTTCCACTTTGGAAGGAGCGTCGCACAAGTGCCCACAACAGCAGTGCCGCCCCACCAATCGCCAAACGCGCCGCACCCACAGCCAATGGCGTAGCCGATTCTGGCGCAAACGCTTGGGCAGTCCCCGTCGTTCCCCAGCAGATCGCAGCCAGCAGAACCAACCATGTGCCACTAGCACTTTGTCGATTCGTCCCCACCAAATCCTGAGCCATTAATTCCCACCGTCTGATTGGTACTATCTGATTGGGTATAAGGGCAAGCAAAAAATCTATACTACACGCTGGTAACGTGCGCGCACGTTGGGAATCAAATACTCGTCAAAGGCGCGCTCCACATCATACGTTGGCGACCATCCCCAATCCAAGCGCGCCACAGAATCATCAATATCCGCAGGCCAACTATCCACAATCGCCTCGCGCTTTAAGTCTGGCACAAAACGAATATCCGCATTAGGAAAGGCCGCCAACACCTTCTCGGCAATTTGGGCAGCCGACATGCTAAAGCCTGTCACGTTATAGACCTGGTGGCGCAGCGATTCGAGTGGCGCATGGGCCAACTGAACCAATGCGCGCACGGCGTCGGGCATCGCCATAAAGGGGATACGCGCCTCTTCACGCACAAAGCATTGATAGGGTTCTCCCTGTGCCGCAGCATGGATCATCTCCGGCCCATAGTCACTCGTGCCGCCAGCGGGAAGAGTGAAAGCACTCAACAACCCCGGGAAGCGCACACAGCGAAAATCGAGCGTCACCGGCTGCTGGGCAGCAAGTTGGCGATAATGAAGGCTGTAATAACAACCAAGCATCTCACAATAGAGCTTGTTGCAGCCATACATCGTGCGCGGTTGATTCCACTCAAACTCGCGCACGCGTGCATAAAGATTTTTGCTCTCACGGTCAGGCATTCCATAGACCGCAATCGAAGAGGGAAAGATGAACTGAATGGGTTGAGCGCGCCATTGGCTCTGTTCTGCCGCCAAGCGCAAAAGGCTAAGCGTGCCCTCCACATTCACCTCATGTGCCATCTCCGGCGCAATCTCACTTCGTGTGGAAAGCAACGCAGCCAGATGATAGATGACATCAATTTCATATTCACTGACCAAGCGCGTCAGCAAGTGCGTATCCAGCAAATTGCCTTGAATATGCGTAGTCAGGAACTCCAATTCAGCGGGCAGGGCGACCAAATCGAGTGTCACCAGCCGGTTCTCTGCAGCTAGCTCGCGAACCAATGCCTGCCCAACCTCACCACTTGCCCCCGTGATTAAGATCGCTCGTTTACGCATAATCTAGTCGAGGATCTCTAAATCGCGACCCACTTGAGCAAAAATGGTCAACGCCTGCTCAAGCTCTTCCTGGCTGTGCGCCGCCGAGTTCATCACCCGCAAACGTGCCTTGCCCAACGGCACTGTGGGATAGACCGTTGCCGTGATGAAGATTCCAGCCGCAAAGAGACGGCGACTAAACTCTTGAGCTACTTGTGCCTCGCCCAACATTAACGGAATAATGGGCGTAACACTATGCCCCGTATCAAAACCAAGTTCAATCAGCCCCTTGCGCAAAAATTCGGCGTTGCGCCACAACTTCTGCACCAATTCTTCCGACTCCTCCAACATATTGACTGCCTCAATGCACGCCGCGACATCGGGAGAGGTCATGGCAGAAGAGAACAAGAAGGGGCGACCGCGTTGGCGCAGCCAATCAACAATCGAACGTTTGCCCGCCACCAGCCCACCGACCACACCAAAAGCCTTGCTCAGTGTACCCACCTCCACATGCACACGACCATGCAGATTGAAGTGATCCACAATGCCGCGACCACCACGCCCCAATACTCCTTCGCCATGAGCATCATCCACCATCAGGATCAGCCCATGCTCTTCGGCAATCTCACAAATAGTATCCAGCGGCGCAATGTCACCATCCATGCTAAAGACGCCATCGGTAATGATCATGCCGCGCCGGTAGGCGTTCGCCCCAGCAATCTGGCGACGCAGATCCTCCACATCGTTGTGACGATAGCGAATGACTTTGGCGCGGCTCAACCGGCAGGCATCAATCAGGCTGGCATGGTTCAACTCGTCCGAGAAGATTACATCTTCCGCCCCCATCAAGGCCGGAACGACCGCCACATTTGCCATAAAGCCACTCTGAAAAGTAATACATGCCTCGGCGTGCTTAAAGGCGGCAAGTCGATCTTCCAACTCAATATGTTGAGCAGTCGTCCCCGCAATCACACGCACAGCACCCGGCCCCACGCCAAAGCGGTCAATCGCTTCCTTTGCCGCGCGCCGCATCCGCGGGTGATTCGCCAACCCCAGGTAATTATTGGCACAGAAATTAAGCAGACTGCGCCCCTCAATCGTTACCCGCGCATCCATGGGAGATTCGATGGTGCGGATATTCAAGGCCAACCCAGCCTCTTGCAATTGTTCCAACTCGTCTTCAATCCAGGCAAGCGGATTGGCTGTCATGCGACACTACCTCCCTGTTAAGCTCTTATCCTGTAAAACTTTTATAGAGACGTGGCAACTTCATTCCTTCAAACTTCATTGCCCTCAATCATTGCATCGTACATCCGCTGCATCGTACACCGCAGCATACCTTCCGTCAAACCTATTGGGAAATCTCCTGGGAAATCTCCGAAAAATCCTGCTCTACTTGGCCCTCAAAGCGGCTGTGCAGAATAAATGAGACAGACATAGAGGGAGATAGAGAGAGATACAAGCTCGCATCTCTGATTCATCCGTAAAACATGCCAGAGACAAGTCAACTAGATTGTTAACTTACCTCCCCACTTAAACGCCGCTTCATTAAAAGTTGCCGGAGATGCTATAATGCTCTCAATCAACAAACAGGCGGAAAAATGAACCAACTTCTCACAATAGGGCAGACTGTTCAAAGTAAATCGTCCCGCATGATGTTGACCGTTGACCAATTCCTGGGCGGCGGCGGTCAAGGCGAAGTCTATCGCGTGGCGCTTCAATCCCAACCACTGGCTGTAAAGTGGTTTTTCCCCCACTACCTACGCCAAGACCCGCGGCTGCGCGAACGGCTGGAAAAAGCCATCCAAACTGGCGCGCCCAGTGATCGTTTCTTGTGGCCTTTAGAGATCGTCAATGCGCCCGGTGTTCCCGGCTTTGGCTACCTCATGGCCCTGCGCGAGCCAAACTTCAAAGGATTAGCCGACCTTGTAACCCGTCGCGTCGAGCCTTCCTTGCTCACGCTTGCCACAATCGGCTTTGAGCTATCCCACAGCTATCTACAACTCCATGCCAAAGGACTTTGCTATCGCGACATCTCCTTTGGCAATGTCTTCTTTGACTCCGCCACAGGCGAAGTGCGTATTTGTGACAATGACAATGTAGACGTAGATGGTCAACCGGGTGCCATTGGTGGCACAGCGCGCTTTATGGCCCCAGAGATCGTGCGTGGGGACAACACACCCAGCACGCAGACCGACCTTTTCTCTCTAGCCGTGCTGCTCTTTTATCTGTTGATGAATCATCACCCGCTGGAAGGTGCGCGTGAAGCCGCCATCCACTGCTTTGATCTCCCCGCCATGACCAAGCTCTATGGCACGGAGCCTATTTTCATCTTTGATCCAAACGATGACCGCAATCGCCCTGTGCCAGCCTATCACGACAATGCGCTTGCCTTTTGGCCCATTTACCCAGAATTTCTACGCAAGCTCTTTGTCCGTGCCTTCACCGATGGACTCAGCGATCCCTTTCATGGACGCGTGCGCGAAAGTGAGTGGCGTGCAGCGCTGGTGCAATTGCGCGATCTGCTTTGCTATTGTCCTGCATGCAAAGCCGAAAATTTCTATGATGCCGAAGCTGCGCGCAACAGCGGTCAGGGACAAGCGAATAGCGCGGGCGCATGTTGGGCCTGTGGACAGCCGGTACGCCTGCCCCCGCGCATCCGCATTGCCCACAGCAACAACCAGTACAATGCACAAAGCAGCAGCCAACAGGTTATTGTGTTGCGACACGATACGAAACTTTATCCACATCATGTAAACCGTAACTGCCATTATGATTTCAGCCATCCCATTGCCGAAATTGCCTTTCACCCAACCAATCCAAGCATTTGGGGCTTAAAAAATCTTGCCGCTGACAAGTGGGTTGCCACCACAGCGTCGGGAGAAGTACATGATGTGCAGCCAGGTCGTACAGTGACCATTGCCACAGGCACGCGTATCCAATTTGGATATAGCGAAGGCGTCTTAAGACTATGAGCTACCTATCAGTACTTAATCAGGTGCTCAATCCAAACCTGTTCAAACCAACTCGTCACTAACTATCAGCTAAGTTCTAGCTTTCTCCGCCGCCTCTCATGCATGCACAGCCACAGCGCACACTGAAGCGTTTGCTCAAACAATATGGGCAGGAGTTGATCGAAGACCCGCGGCGTACTGAAGCTCTATTGCGTGACCTCTGTGGTCAGCACACGCGCGAGATATTTGTCTTGGTCAATGCCCAAAAGCAGCGAGTCCCCATCGACCTGCTTGCCGCGCCCGCGTGGATGCCACGTCAGGCAACGTACACGCGTCTCTCGCGCCTGTTGCAAACCAAGCTAGCCTTGACAGAAGATGCGGCGGATTGGGCAGTGGCAACTTGGGCCGCGGCGCTTGAGCTAGACGCACCCCCCAAAGGAGAAAGCTGGTCATGGCTACCCAAGCCTTTGCGCGCACCCGCGCCACCAGCCAGCCGCAAGTCATCACGTTCCAAAAAACGACAAAATGCGCCTTCCGCTGTACAATATAATAAAGAGTCCTCACGCAACCCAGCTTCACGTCCATCCAATCAACGTGCCACACGTGCATTGCGCGCCGAAATGGGCTGGCAGAGCAAGTTGAACCAGGCTATGGCACTAAATTTCTGGAAAACGCCGGACGGTTGGACAAATCTACTGCCTTGGGTGGCTCTCGTGGCGGCAACGATCTTCCTGCTTGCCGTTGTCTACTGGACATCTTCACTTCGTGCAGTCCCAATCAATGCTAATGACGCAAGTCAGGCAACAGCATATGCCGTAGAAAACAGTGCAGGGAGCAACAATGTACAGGTTACACCGATCGGCCTAGCGGCACAGACTGAATTGCAATTAAGTGCCGCGCCCCAAGAGTACCTCAACACGGTTTTTACATTACCCACCTGGGCTAGCGTGGATGTCGTCACCCTTAACGTTCGACAAGAGCCTACGCTCGCATCCAACGTTCTCGATTTCTTGCCCGATGGTGAGGCGCTGCATGTAATCGCCTTCTCAAACGATGGCGAGTGGTCACAAATCGACAGACCCCGCGCAGGCTGGGTCAGCAACGATTTCCTACTCTTCAAGAGCCAAGATGCCACACTTACTTCCATCCAATTAGATGTCCACCCACGCCGTACCCAGCCCTACCCGGTGGAAGTTCGCAAGGGGCCTAACCCTGATGCCGACGTCGAGGCAACGTTACCACCAGGAACGGTCGTTGTAGTTGTTGCTTCGATTGCCACAGCGGGGGGTGAACCGCCAAGTTGGGTTCAGATTGCCGAACCTGCCATAGGTTGGATTGCTGACAATGATTTGCTTTCAGCATTACCTTAAGTTCATCAAAATTCGCCTACACTCAGTATGAGCTTTGTCTTCATGAACTTTGTCTCTGGTGACATGCTGAAACTCAAGCCTTTTTTGCTTCACATTTCTAAAACAGGCGTGACGATCCCGCCGACTGAGAGATATATATGAAAAATTCTACTCCCTTTGATTCTTTTTCCGATGATTCTTTTTCCGATGATCAAAATTCTGACGACCTATTCGCAGACAGCGAGTATTCTGATGACGAACTAGCTGACAACGACAATTCAACGCGTCGTGAAGCAAGTAATCGCAGTGCCCCCGTGCGTGATGACAGTGGCCTGATCTCGACGGCTCCCCCAGACGAAAATGCAATTCTGGTTGGGGTCGAGCTTGCAATTGAGCCTCAACTCCTCAGCATGGAAGATTCGCTAACTGAGTTGGAATTACTTGCCAAAACCGCAGATGTCAGCGTAGTAGGAGTGATCACCCAACGCTTATCATCCCCCCACCCCTCCACCCTCATCGGTAAAGGAAAGCTAGAAGAGTTGGAGCTTTTGGTACTAGAGCGCCACGCCAATGTAGTGATATTTGACGATGAGCTTTCTCCGCGCCAACAGCGTGAGATTGAAAAAGTTATGGGCGAGAACGTCAAGGTAGTTGACCGCACCGCGCTGATCCTTGACATCTTTGCTCGCCATGCACGCACCCGTGAAGGCGCGGTACAAGTAGAGCTAGCGCAATACGAATATCGATTGCCTCGACTGACTCGCGCCTGGACGCATTTGGCCCGCCAAGCGGGTGGTCGCGCGGGCGGTGTAGGCGGCGGCGTGGGTGTTCGCGGCCCGGGTGAAACTCAGTTGGAAGTTGACCGCCGTGAAATTAGTCGCCGCATTGCTTTTCTCAAGCGACAGTTGGAAGATATTCGCAAGCAACGCAGCCAATATCGCCGCCAACGCCGCAAAACCGCCATGCCTGTCATTGCGCTGGTGGGTTATACCAATGCGGGCAAAAGCACGCTGCTCAATGCACTGACCGATGCACACGTAGTTGCCGAGAATCAACTCTTTGCCACGCTCGACCCCACCACCCGTCGCGCAGACTTGCCCAGCGGTCATGAGGTTTTGCTCACGGACACAGTAGGGTTTATCCAAAAGCTGCCCACGCAACTGGTTGCCGCCTTCCGCGCTACGTTGGAAGAAGTGACCGAAGCCGATCTATTGATCCACGTAGTCGATGCTTCACATCCAAATGCCGAAGCGCATATCGCCGCCGTGGATGATGTTTTGGAAGAACTTGATGCGGGTGGTAAACCGCAACTAATGGCCTTTAACAAGAGTGATCGGCTGGCAGGGGACGCAACAGCTTGGGCTGACCTGAATGCCATTATGGCGGACTATCCCTATGCTGTCGCCCTTAGTGCAGCCCAGGGAGAAGGGCTGGATCAATTACTGAGTGCTCTCGACAATCTACTGCGCGAACGTATGGTGCCAATGGATTTCCTCATCCCCTACAGTCATGGCGAATTGGTCAACCTAGCCCATACGCATGGCTTTATTGAAGAGACGGAGCATCTTGAAACGGGTACGCATCTGCGTGGGCGCATTCCCATCGAAATTGCCAGCCGTTATGCGGGCTTTTGGTTTACCCCCCAAGAGTCACAAGACAGTGAACAAGACGATGACGAAGTTCTGAATGAACTTGAGAATGACGATCTCGATGATGATGAGTTTGATGATGAATTAGACGCCCTTTATGAAGATGAGATGATTGATGACGATCCCGATGACAATCTCAATGATGAAGAGGCTGGCACAAAAATGGCTGATCCAGAGGCGGCCCAAGGAGACGTAAAAGAGAATGAACGATGACTAAACCTAAAGTCGTAGTAACTCGGCGCATCCCCCGCGCTGGATTAGAACTGATTCAACAAGCTAACGATATCGAGATATGTTTGTGGGATTCCGATGAACCAATCCCACGCGACACATTGTTGGAGTGGGTACAGGGTGTTGATGGTCTCTACTGCTTGTTAACCGAGCAAGTAGATGATGAACTTTTGGACGCAGCAGGGCCGAATTTGAAGGTCGTCAGCACCCTCTCCGTGGGTTATGATCACATTGACATGGCGGCCTGTGCCAAGCGCAATATCGTCGTGGGCAACACGCCGGGTGTTCTCACAGAGACCAGTGCCGACCTCGCCGTGGGCTTAATGCTGGCAACTGCCCGCCGCATTCCAGAAAGCATTGAGGCCGTGCGCCAAGGGGAATGGACAACCTGGAAGCCCGAATGGATGGCTGGCTATGATGTCTATGGCAGCACAGTGGGCATCGTCGGGTTAGGGCGCATTGGTTCCGCCTTTGCCAAGCGATTACGCGGCTTTGACTGTCGCATCCTCTATTACAACCCAACTCCAAAACCAGAAGTCGCGGCAGAGGTGGGTGCAGAATATGTGGATATAGATACCTTGCTTGCTGAAAGCGATTTTGTCTCTCTCCATACCGCACTCAACGACCAGACCGAACATCTGATTGATGCAGACGCCTTTCAAAAAATGAAACGCACTGCTATCCTAATTAACACCAGCCGTGGCGGCATTGTGGATCAAGTCGCTCTCTATCATGCGTTGGTCAACGGCGATATTGCTGCGGCGGGTCTAGATGTAACCACGCCAGAGCCTTTGCCCTTGGATGATCCTTTGCACCATCTACCCAACTGTGTAATCCTGCCCCACATCGCCAGCGCATCCTATGCCACGCGAACTAAAATGGCGCTCCTCGCCGCCGAAAATGTACTTGCGGGGGTACAGGGCAAACCGCTGCCCTATCCGATTGATCCAAATCCGACGCAGTAATCATTCAGTCGCATCTCTGCATTAACTTTTTTTATCATTTGTTTCACGATAGAGTGCTGGAGAGATGCCATCAAACCTATAGTTGTAACTAGACAGAGAGCCGCACCACAGCTATTTTATTGGAAAATCTATAAATCAGGGTGCATAATGTAAAGGTTACATTGGCCTGGGCCGCACAAATTGCGAACCCTGGCTCTGACCTTATTATTCTGCCTCGGTAGTCGGCTTGTTGATAGCCTGCCCATCAGTGTCTTCATTATTCGTAAAGCTAGCCCGGAGAGATTAATGACTCAAAATACATTGACGGTGACGGATAACCGCACCGGAAAAAGCTACGAAATCCCCATTGAACACGAAACTATCCAGGCCGCAGCCTTACGCAAAATTAAGGTTGATCCCGATGATTTTGGGTTGATGACCTATGACCCCGGTTATGGCGCAACGGCGTCCGCGAAGAGTACAATTACCTACATCGATGGTGACAAGGGAATCTTGCAATATCGCGGCTACCCGATTGAGCAACTTGCCGAGAAAAGCAACTTCCTAGAGGTAGCCTATCTACTCATCTACGGCGAGCTTCCCACCAAAGCGCAGTATGACACATGGTCATACGAGATCATGCACCACACCTTCATTCACGAGAATCTTGGTCGCATGTTGGAAGCGTTCCACCACGACGCCCACCCCGTGAGCATGATGATTAGCTCTCTTTCAATCATGTCAACCTTCTATGATGATGCCAAGAATGTAGACGATGCCGCATCACGCAACCAGCAAGTATTACGCATCCTCGGCCAGTTGCCCACAGTCGCAGCATTTACCTATCGCCACCAGATTGGCCGGCCCTACAATTACCCCAACAGTGATCTTGGCTATACGGGCAACTTCCTTTACATGTTGGACTACATGAACCAGACCAAGTATGAGGTCAATCCGGTTCTAGCCAAAGCACTAGATGTACTCTTTATTCTGCATGCCGACCATGAGCAAAATGCCTCAACCGCGGTTATGCGTAACATTGGTTCAGCCAAATCTGATCCCTACAGTTGTATGTCTGGAGCCACAGCAGCGCTCTTCGGCCCCCTTCATGGCGGTGCCAACGAAGCCGTTGTGAAGATGTTGACTGAGATAGGGTCAGTAGATCAAGTCCCGACCTATGTCGAGCGCGTCAAGAAGGGCGAATTCCGGCTCATGGGCTTTGGTCATCGGGTCTATAAGAATTATGACCCGCGTGCACAGATCATTAAGAAGATTGCCTACGATGTCTTTGAGGTTACTGGGACAGATCCGCTTTTGGACATTGCAATCAAGCTAGAAGAAGTTGCGTTAAACGATGACTATTTTATCTCACGCAAACTCTATCCGAACGTGGACTTCTACAGTGGCATTATCTATCGAGCCATGCGCTTCCCCTCTGCCATGTTTACTGTCCTATTTGCGCTTGGGCGTGCTCCTGGCTGGCTAGCACAATGGATCGAGTTGATGGAAGACCCCGATCAACGCATCGCCCGTCCCCGTCAGATTTACCTT
>JBBQIG010000092.1:0-11762 GCA_038324715.1 Anaerolineae bacterium
AGGCGGGCAAGATCCGCTTTATCGGCTTCACAGGCCACAAAAGTCCGCACATCCTGCAAAAGATGCTCGATCAGGACTTTGAATGGGACACATGCCAGATGCCCATCAACGTGCTGGATGCCCACTACCGCAGCTTTCAGCGCGAGATTCTCCCCGAGCTAAACCGCCGCGGGATTGGCACAATTGGGATGAAGAGCCTGGGTGGCCGGGGACAGTTGATCGACAAACTTGGCTTGACGGCTGAGCAATGCCGCCGCTATTCCCTCTCCTTGCCCATCAGCACCCTCGTCTGCGGCATCCAGTCACTGGAAAATCTGGAGCAAGATGTGGAGATGGCACGCAACTTTACGCCTATGTCCGAGGCAGAGCAACAGGAACTTCTGAGCAGCGTACAGGAGGAGGCAGGCGACGGTCGTCTTGAGTGGTTCAAGAGCACACAGTTCTTCGACTCCAAGTATCACCGCGAGCAACATGGTTTTCCAGCGCTTGACTGAAGACCATAACAATCTTTTTTGACCCTGCGCGCCTCTCCAACGCCAACGCTACGTAACACAAAGAAACAGCACGCATCCTTAAAATTCGGGATGCGTGCTGTTTCTTTGTGTGCGACAATGCAGCCTTGCAGGTGTTCTCTAGCGGTAGTGAGGCGCATCCTTGACGTGGTATTCGAGCAGGTGACCGCGCGCGCCGATGTAGAAGACGCCGGGGCGACCTTCTATGATCTGGTAGAGATCGGAGATGGGCGGCTGATCCAGGTAGATGATCCGGTCAAGGTGAATATTCAGGGTGAAAATTTCAGTGTTGGTCACGCCGTAGATGTTGCCGTCGCTGCCTGTGGTCAGGTGGATCACGCCGTAGGTCTCGGGCACACCCATGAGCGGTGTGCCCAGGCTGCGAAGTTGCCACGTTTGTACGACTTGGCTTTGATCCGGGTCGAAGGCGAAGAGAACGCCCGTGTCGGTCGTGCCGTAGACAAACCCGGTGACGGGGCTGCACGCGAGCGAGGTGATGGCGATGGCGTCCACAAAAGGAATGACTTCGTAGGCACGGCGCTCGCTTTGCGGATCAAACATGAAGAAGCGCGCTTGCGTCGTTGGCTCGATGCTGCCGCGGCCACCACTGATGCTAGTGCCGCCGTAGACATAACGGTCGTCGGCTGCGATGGACTGGACGCTCTGCAATTCGTCGCGGAAGACGTCCAAGGCTTCGGTAGCCGGGTCAAAGCGCACGATGCCGCCGCCGGTCAGCCCATAATCGGCGCGACAGGCAATATAGATACGTCCGTCGGAGCCGACGGCATACTCGAAGGGTCGGTTCATGTCGTGGCCCATCTGACCGAAGCAGCGCGGGTTGGCGTCGGATGCCTTCCCCCCCACATCGGGGCGCGGGTTCCATGGTTTGCTCGGATCATAGGCAGCCCAATACGCGCCCGTGTAACTGCCCATGTAGAGCTTGTCGCCATGCGCGATCACGTCGTAGACTTCGCCATGTCCAAAGCCGACGCGACCCAGGTCGGATAGTTGGCGCGACTGGGTGTCGAACTTGAAGACGTGCATGGAGATGATGGTGCTGCCGTAGATGTTGCCGTCCGGCCCGCGGTTGAGACCGACAATGTCCGTGGCGACTTTGGGCGTATAGTCGAAGGTGCGATCTGCGCCGTTGACCGTATAGCTGTGGGCTTCCAGATCAACGGTGATGGTCGCCGCCTGATTGGATGCGGGACGCCCATCTTGACGCACTCCCGAACCGGGCGCTTTCGGCATTTCGGGCGCTTTGTCCAGCTTACGGTTCTTTCCTGTTTCGGGGTTGAAGGCAATGAATTCGTGGGGTGGGACACGGTTGATCTGACAGATGATCTCGCCATCGGCGTTGAAGGCTAACGGGCGGCACCAGATTTGCTGGCGAGGGACGATGGGTTCAGGAGCTAGGCAGCCGTAGTCTGTCCACGTCTCGGTGCTTGGGTCAAAGCTAACTAGATGGCCGAAGGGATGAGTTCCCAGGTAGAGCCGCCCATCGGGGCCTAAAAGCGCTGCCACAAAGCGGTGACCACTGAGCAGCGGGAAACCATGATAGGACAACTGCCGCGTTTGGGGATCCCAGGATTGGAGGATGTTGCCCGGCTGGTTAAGCCCATGATAATTGTGGATCCAGATGACGCCGCTCTCTGGGGCAACCGTGACGGAAAATTCGCGCGCGCCGATGCGGTGTTCTCCCACCACTTTCCCGCTTGCAACGTCAACGGCAAATAGATTGGCCCCTTCTTGACCAAAGTCGCCGCCCCAGATCAGATCGCGATTTTGCACAGGATCATGGGACAGCCAAGCGCCGCCCATCCAGCCGCCAACCACGGCGCGACCGAGGTCGTAGAACGTACCCATATCAGTGGTTCCTTTCCTGCAGGGATGAAGTTTTTAGGTGTTAAAAGTATATCCAAAAGTTATGAGTGAACTACTGCTTTTGAATACCGAGCATCCGTAGACTAGCACCTTCTTTTCATGAGCAGCGCGAATTTTGCCCACAGCCGTAGCATTTCCGCAAGCATATCAACCTGGGTATACAGAAAGCTTAAAGCAGGTCGCTATGCAATTGCGATGCAGCCTCTAATTTGCCCTGTGTTTAGTCGGTAGCCCACAGACGAGTACCAGTTCTAGTCCAGTCTATTGTACCACGACCCATTTGTTCGCCCGTGTCACAATCCTGCCCGTGCACAATGTCTTCAGGGTGCGCTGCACCTGCTCCGAAAGCATTATGCAACGCTATCAAAGCGCATCAGCGACCCGACGATGGATACTTGTTTGCTATAGGTAGATTGATGCGTAGGCTACTCATCATGTTCAGGTGTAACTTGTGCAAGTGAGCGAGAAGTCTGCACATCGGATTCCGTCCCATCCTGTGGAGGTTCATCGAGATCGTGCCGGTTTGCCAGTGCGGTTAGTGTCGCTTGCAGCCGCGCCTCGATCCGGCGGGAATCTCCCTCGTTAGTGATCTGAGTAGCATCCTGGGCAATGAGTTGTGTGTGATGGAGTAAGGTCTGGCGATCACCTCCACGACACAAATGGGGTGCAAGTCCGGCAATGAGATCTAGGAGACGGATGACCACGGCAGGATTCATGCTGCCATAGATACGGATCTGCTCAAAGGCTGCCTCCGCCAACTCTTCAAACTGAAGGGGCCGCGTGATGACGCGGAGGTCGCCATTCTCGTCGTAGCGCAATGGCAACGGAAGATTGCGCGCAACCACGCCCCGTCGCATGAGCGCTCATCAGGTGCGTAGGTGCGTAGGTCCCTGGCCTTCTCCCGACGGGTAGACACGAAAAAAGCCTTGGGCTGGTGGGGCGTCACTGTCTACAACTGGTGTCGCTCTCATCGCTCTCTCCGTCAGAAGCTACCCGTTCCCCTGGGCAAAAAAAGTACCAGCAACGGTCACCTGCTATGGCTCTGGACCTAGCCAATCGTATTCTCTCGGTCAGAGAGGTCCTACTCACCCCTGTCTATCCAGGCAGGGTGTGAGATAATCTCACGATACTACCTTCCGTACACTTAAGGTTCTTATTCTATCCATCTTCTCACCCTTGACAATCCATCGTGGTACATTGAGAATATGTAGATGCCTTGTCAGACAGCAAGCGCCATGCTCCTGAAGTTGTTCTCCTCAGTTGGTCGCCCCTCTTGACACATCCCACCAATAGCAATGACTATTGGGAGGAAATAGGAAACAATAACTGCAATTTGGCAACCAACTCCTCCCTCGCTAAAATCACGCATACTCATTGAATCAATTGCAGAAGCTGTTTGTAGCAGTACGGCTAGCGAACAAGTTGTTTGGCTCATTCGTGAACAAATGACATACCTCTCCTCATTTAACTTGATCGACAGCCAATCATAGGTGGTTAACCAGAATCGAGTCCATTGTGGCCCGCCGCTTGGTCTTTTATCTATCCATGTTTGCTGTTCCAAAACGTTTTACAGGATAGCAAGAAACTAGGGTAGCTCCCACATTTGCTTAACATTATTCTGTTTAGCATTACGACCTGTTAGGTCGTGATCTGTTGCGATAGATTCTTTCGGCGTTAGTTTGCTCTCTTTCCCAGTGCAACATCTCAGAGTCAGCACTCTGGACAATGATTTATCCTCATCCTACATTTTGGGCTAAGTGCCAGCTCATTCAGGAACTCCGCGCAAATTTGCGCTATGCATGGGTCGGCAAGCTTAAACGGCGCGATGCATTTGAATGGATTTTTATGACCCGAGATGATGCCCCGACGAATCACAGTGCGGGGAATTTGTGGAGGAAAATTCTCGCCTACGCAATTTACCTGCTTTTCTGGCTCGCTCTCTCCGCAACGGGTTTCTGGTTAATCATGGAGATCCGAAAGTTGATCGTGGAGTCCATGATCATGGCGGAATTTAGCCCTTGGGCTGTGCGTGGCTATGACCAATCAATTACCTTTGTGTTAGGTCTTGGCTGGTTCATTTCACTCATGTTGATCGAGCACTACTTCCGCACAGCTATAAATCGAGGGCGTTTGTGGCACAACATTCGCTATGTGGCGTCAGTGCAGGCCATAGTGGCTGCTGTGATCTATGGCATCCGTTTTTTGATTCGATGATTCACCAGACGCAGACAATTGATTGCATCCAGTGGTAGGGACACAATGGTTTGTGGACTATGAACTACCTTGGCGCGAAGCATCATAGACTAATAGAGAGTGACTGATAGAGAGTTGGGAGGCGATGAGTTGACTAGTGGCGAAGAGATAGTCGTTTTAGAAAAAATCTTCGACCACGCATACCTTAAACAGAGCGTTTATCATCGCCACGACGAACTGCATATCTACTGGCCTGATAACCTGAATGATGGTATAGGCGATGCTACGAATCGAAGCGACAAACTAACCGTCCGTCTGCAATCGGCGGCGGGGCGCATCTATGGCGAAGCACAGCCCGATGTGCGTAATGGCACAAGGGTCAACCTTGGCCCTGTCTATCAAATTCCCGATGGTCTATACGATGTCGTGTTGATGCCCTCAATCGATGAATATTATCTAGGTAACATGCACATCGAGCGGCGCATTCCCTTGCAGGTCTACAATGGCAAATATGCCGAAAGGCCCTTTGGCACGAGCAACGAACGGCGCAACGAGGCGTTACTTCATGCTTCCCGGGGTAATAAGGGACTCTATTCAGAGATTGCACGCATGGCGCTGGGCGACTGGAAAAGTGTGCGCCAAGATGTAGTCCATGACGCAATAGAGCGCATCAATCAACGCGCCGACTGCTCTGATTTCGACATGACAGGTTTGCTGGGCGTGCTCCATCGCTATGGTGACGACCCGAACTTTCCTGAAGCGTTGAAAGCACCCCTGGTCGAGTGCGTGCTTGGCTTTAAGTATTGGATGGACGAACCGGGCGCTGATGCGATGTGCTACTGGACGGAGAATCACCAGATTCTTTTCCACACATGCCAGTTGTTAGCTGGACAGTTGTTCCCCGATGCACACTTCTCGAACGCGGGACAAAGTGGAACCTGGCACAGGACAATGGGTGAGCAGCGAGCCTTATCCTGGTTACGCAAGCGCGCCAGCGGTGGCTTTATGGAGTGGGACTCGAACTGCTACTTTAACGAAGATGTACTAGCGCTGGCACATCTAGCCGACCTAGCTCAAGATGACACAATGGCTGAAATGGCGGCTGTGGTTTTGGACAAACTCGCTTTCACCCTCGCCCTAAACTCCTTCAACGGCGTCTTTGGCTCGTCGCATGGCCGTTCATACACCTCGTTGATCCTCAGCGGGCGCGATGAACGAACCTCTGGCATCAGCCGCTTGCTGTGGGGACAGGGCGTGTTGAATGACCGCATCACGGGAACCGTCGCGCTTGCCTGTGCACAATCCTATGAATTGCCCCCAATCATTGAAGCCATCGCCGTCGATCAGTCCCAGCCCCTTTGGAACCGTGAACGCCACGCCGGTCAGCGCGAAGGGTGGTGCGATTTGGATGCGAACAAATGGGAGGTCAACAAAGTTACCTACAAGACGCCAGAGTATATGCTCTGCTCGGCGCAAGATTACCGGCCTGGTGAGCAAGGCGTTCAGCAGCATATCTGGCAGGCGACACTCAGCCCCGATGCCGTGGTCTTTGTCAATCACCCCGTCTGCGTCAATGACAGCAACGACCTCCGTCCCAATTTCTGGAGTGGCAACGGCGTGCTGCCTCGCGTCGCGCAGTGGAAGGAGACATTGATTGGCCTCTATCGTCTGCCCGCCGTTGACTGGATGGGCTTTACCCATGCCTATTTCCCAGTTGCCGCTTTTGATGAATTTGAAATCCAGAATGGATGGGCTTTTGGGCGCAAAGGCGATGGCTATCTCGCACTGACAGCTGCCAACGGCTTGCACTTACAGGAACGTGGCCCCTGGGCTTATCGCGAGATCCGCTCACCGGGTCTGCACAACGTCTGGATCTGCCAAATGGGTCGCAGGGCAGAAGATGGCACGTTCTCCGACTTTATGCGTGCCAATCTTGCTAATGCGCCACGCTTTGACGGGGTTGCTAATGATCTTCCAGGAGAGAGCAGAGGCGAAATCGCAGTACAGTTCCAAACGCCACGCGGGGAGAGCCTTACCATCTCTTGGGAAGGCCAACTTCTGGTGAATGGCAGCGCAGAAGAGATCACCGGCTTCCGCCACTATGACAATCCCTACTGCCAAGCGGAATTGCCTTCAGAAGAGATGGTTATCCAGTACCAGGATCAGCAAATGCGCCTGGACTTTGCACTAGACAATCAGGACTAGACAAGATAGAAACGAAGGGTTCCTATGGCTACACCGATTAAAATTGCGGTCATCGGCGCTGGCAGCGCCCAGTTCTCGCTCGGACTTGTGAAGGATATTTGTTTAACCCCAAGTCTGGCTGGCAGCATGATCCACTTCATGGACATCAATGCCGAACGGCTACACATGATCCGTAAACTGGCTTTGCGCTACAGCAATGAATTGGGCCAGGATCTCAAGATTGAGAGTACAACCGACCTCTACACCGCGCTCACGGATGCCGATTTTGTGATTAGCACGGCGGCAGTCAAAAGCCACCATCACCAGCGCGCCATGCGCGAGGTAAGCGCCAAACATGGCTACTACTATGGCGGCACAAACTTGGGTGGATTCTACCAACTGCGCTTGATGCTTGATGTGGCACATGCAATGGAGGAAGTCTGTCCCGATGCCTGGTTGATCCAGTCCGGCAATCCGGTCTATGAGGGCTGCAACCTGATGACACGCGAGACGAGCATCAAGGTCTGCGGTCTCTGCCACGGTCACTATGGCGTTTACCGTATTGCCGAGGTACTTGGGCTAGACATGAGTAATCCAGAAAAAGACCTCACCTGGCAAGCGCCCGGTCTAAACCACAACATCTGGTTGACCCACTTCTATTACAAAGGCCAAGATGTCTATCCGCTGCTCGACGAGTGGATTCAGAACCAGGGGGAAGAGTATTGGCGCACCCATGTTGCCGAACGCACCCATGACATTCAGATGTCACGCGGCACAATCCACCAATACCAGATGTTTGGCCTGATGCCGATTGGCGATACCCCTCGACGCGGCGGCTGGTGGTATCACACCGACATTCAGACTAAGAAGCACTGGTTTGGCGAACCATGGGGTGGACCCGACACAGAACTGGCGCGCCCGTTCTTTGTGGAAAACCTGGAAAAGCGTATTGCACAGATGACTCAAATCGCCAATGACCCCAAGGCCAGCCTGATCGAAGCGTTTGGTGCGGATAAGACGCGCGAGCAACAGGTTCCGATTATTGACGGTCTGGTTAATAACAATGAAGGCCAGTTTCAAGTCAATGTACCCAACCGCGGCGCGCTGGAAGGGTTGCCAGACAATGTGGTTGTAGAGGTGCCTGCTATCGTCAACAAGAAGGGCATCCAACCGATCCATGTCGGCTCGCTACCGCCGAAAATCCTCTATGAGCAGGTTCTGCCAGAGTGGCTTGACATGGAACGGGAGTTACATGCCTTTAAGACAGGCGACCGCTCGATGTTGCTCTGGAATGTTTTGGAGAGTCCCCAGACCACTTCGTACAATCAAGCGGTGGAGGTATTGGACGATCTGCTGCAAATGCCAGGACATGAAGAGATGGCTGAGCATTACAGCTACAGCAAGAAGATGGGCCTGTTGAACGAAAAGATTGGCGGTCAAGCGACCCACGCATAAGGAAGCGGCAAACTATCCAGAGAACAACTCCACCCTACCCCTCGCAGGCACTCTCTCGGGCGGTGCGAGAAGAGAGGCAGTGTCTGCCTCTGGGCACAGGTGGGGTTGTTGTTTGCGGTGATGGGAACGGTTGCATCACGAACAAGATGGAGGAAACGGGGAAGCGATGGCAGTAACATTACGCGAACATTCAGTCAAAGGGATTGCACGCTGTCTGCTAGATGCCGACTTGCAAGGCGAACCCCTTCATGTGCATATCACCCAGATTGGCCCTGGGGAGCGGTCGCATCCACCCCACCGCCACGGCGGCTATGAGGCATTTTATATGATGGAAGGCGAAGGCACGCTGGAGATTGAGGGAGAAAGTTTTGTGATCGGCACCAACCAAGTCGCCGTCTTTGATCCACAGAAGCTACACGGACTTGTCAACTACAATGATGGGAATATCCGCTATCTCGTCATTCTCTCACAAGCGTGAGCAGGCAACGAGGCATAAATCTCCGCTAGAGGCTGATGAGAAGTGCAGAGCAGGCAAGTGCAGAATAGAAGAGATCATCGCGCAAGCTCTTTGATCATCCCGATCTGCTTGCCTGCCATCCCCTCAATATCCACCCCAGTTCTGCGATAGCCCCGCTTGGCGTAGAAACCCACACCCGTGAGGCTTGCATCCATGTGAATCGACTTGATCCCCGCAGCCGAGGCGACCTCTTCAATCGCCATAAGCAGTTGACTTCCAATCCCTAATCCCTGGTAGTGGGGATGAATAAAGAAGGTGCATAAGTCTGTCCCCTCTAAAGCAATGGTGCCAATTACCTGGTCATCGACTTCGGCGACAAGACACTGTCGTTCTTGATTCAAGAGGATCAACTTCTCTGGCGAGAAATAATCCATGAGTGGCTGAAGACGCGCTAATGGATAATCGCCACTATTGGACTCTTGCATAGTCCGGCGGATCACAGAGGAGACCATTTCAGCATCCCTCGGCTCAAATTCTCGAATCTTCAACATCTTCTATCCTCATACTTCTTGAAGAGACCGTCTGCAGCTACACTTATAGCGCGCAGATGCTATTTTACTTCTCTTCGAATCCTTACAACAACCCAATAGCCTTTTCATAAGACAATTGCAAACTCTTACGAGTAGAAAGCGAACGAACAGACATGTCCAATTCATTGCGCGCCTTGATCCTCGGCTCTGGCTATGCGGGCGAAGGCCACACGCTTGCCTTGCGTCGTGCCGGTGTCGATGTAGTCGCTATGGCGGGACGTACGGAATCTGCTGTGGTAGCCGCAGCCGATCGGCTTGAGATTGCGCAGCATGGCACAGATTGGCGACAGATGATGGCCGATCTGCGTCCCGATATTGTCGCTGTAGGCACACCGGGTGGCGCGCATCTGGAACAGTGTTTGGGGGCCATTGAAGCGGGTTGCCATGTGTTGTGCGACAAGCCCCTGGCGACCACGGCGGCTGATGCTCGGCAGATCTATGCAGCCGCCAAAGCAAAAGGGGTGAAGACAGCCTATGCCGCCAGCTATCGCTATCAGCCACAGGCCCTCTATGCACGCGAACTGGTACAAAGCGGCACGTTGGGTCAAGTCCACGAGGTGGAGTGCATCTCGCACTACAACTGGCCCAAGATGATGCCCTTTGGCTGGCCGCACCGGCTGGATCAAGGGGGTGGTCGTCTGAACAACAACTTTACCCACAAGCTTGCCATCGTCCAGCAAGTGGTTGGCGGGGAAATTCTAGCGGCGATGGGCGAGACACGCAACGATCTCAAGCGCGTGCCTGTCGGTGAGAAGGTTCACGACTTCCGCGAATATACCAAACAAGAGGCTCTACTTGCACAACGCAGTGAGCATGAGTGGGCTGAAGTGGATAGCGATTGGTCGTATACCGTTTTGGTGCGACTCGGTGAGCACAGCGCAGCCTTGGCAGATACAGTCTCAGCCACCTTTCGCCACTCGGCTTTGCCCTTTGGCAAGAATAAAGATTATGTTGCCTTCTATGGCGAAAAAGGTGTCCTCCACATCGAAGGAGCCTATGCCCAGGGTGACATCTATCTCCGCACAAACGGTACAAACAGTGATACTTGGGATGTCCTGTCGATTCCTGACCGCATCCACAATAGCTTGCCACCAGAGACGGATCACAGCCAGCGCAACTGGGATCAACTGGCGCGAGAATTTGTCGCCGATATTCAAGGTCAAGGCAATCCAAGCTATCAGACCTTTCGCGATGGCTGGATCTATCAAGAAGTCATCGACACGGCGCGTGGTGACAGTGGCTGGACACCGATTGCGGCAGACATTTAGTGCGATCAACACCGAATCAAGTGCTACTGCGGGACGTTCATGCTCGTTGCGATTGCACCCCCAGAATAAGCAATTGCCCTGGCGTTGGGTCAATGCTATAGTGTGTCTATCCCAAGGGCATGTCATCAACGAACCACAACGGCTACCACTTGTGAATATCAGTGCCAGCCCAATTACCCGGCAATTGGGCTTTCTACATCCACCCAGAGACTCTTTACACCTAGTAAACGATTAAAGTCACACGATTAAAGGGGGAGCATTGATGCAGTACAGTGTCTGTTCATACAGTTTCCACCGCAGCGCCGACATGGACATACTCCGCTTTATCCGCTGGAACAAAGAGCAGGGCTTTACCCAACTTGACCCGTGGATGAAGCATTTAGAAGAAGGCTATAGCGACGACAGCTATCTGGCACGGGTCAAGACGGCAGCAGATGAAGTGGGCTTGCCTTACGGCTGCATCGCCGTCGATGGAGCGCATATCTTCGAGCCAACGGAAGAGGCGCGGCAAGCTAACCGCGAGCGCGCCTACCGCTGGATCGATATCTGCCAATATCTGGGTGCTCCTCAAGTACGTATTGATACTGGCGGCAGAGAAGACACTTGGTCTGACGAGGCATTTGCCATCATCGTTGAAGGCTACAAAGACGTGCTGGCTTATGCACGCGAGCGGGGTGTGGAAGTGATCGTGGAAAACCATTGGGGGCCGACCAAGCACGCCGCCAATGTCGTGAAAGTGCTTGATGCGCTGCCGGAACTGGGGCTGCTCTTTGACACGATGAACTGGGCACCGGGAACGGCTGAACAAGCATGGCCGATCTGCGCCAAGTATGCACGGCTGACACACGTCAAGACTTATGCATTTGACGCACAAGGCAATGAATCATCGTATGACGCGCCAGCAGCCATTCGTCTGCTGCGTGACAGTGGCTATCAAGGCACATGGGGCATCGAGAGCACACCCAAGGATGGTGACGAAGAAGCAGGTGTCGTGAAGACGCTGGCACTGATCAAGCGTGTTTTAGAGGAAGGTTAAACTTCGAATAGCCTTGAAGATGGATAGAAGAGGGTAACTAAAAGTGCGTTCCACAACTGTTTAATAGCGTACGTAACTGCAGGACTGTTCAATTGAGGAAATTTAGGGAGGTCGAATGGTTAAGCAACCAAGAGTAATTATTGCTGGCGCTGGACCTGTGGGTCTGTTAGCTGCGCGCTCTAT
>JBBQIG010000093.1:0-11754 GCA_038324715.1 Anaerolineae bacterium
ACCAGCTAGACTTATTTTTCCAATTATTATTCTGAATTCTCGTCGAGGCATCTCATGTACACATTAGCCGTTCGTCGTAGCTTTGTCGCCCAACATTTTCTCATCGGTGGTGATTGGGGCGCAGAGAACTTCTGGCACTCCCACCACTACCAACTCGAACTCCAACTAGAAGGCGCGACATTAGATCAACATGGCTATCTGGTAGACATTGTTCAAGTCGAGGCCGCGCTCAACGCACTAGTAGCGTATTACCGAGACAAGACGCTCAACGAGTTGCCCGAATTTGCCGATCTCAATCCAAGTATCGAGCATTTCACTCGCATAGCCGCCCACCAGCTTGCTCCCCAAATTTATGCGCCAAATCTAAGTGCATTAACAATCAAAATCTGGGAAAACGAAATCGCGTGGGCATCCTATCGCACTGCACTCCCCCTCGCCTAGCATCACTCATATTCCAGCTGTGAAAATTGGGCTGATCATCTACGGCACGTTAGAAACATTATCAGGTGGCTATCTCTATGACCGCCAACTGGTCTCTTATCTGCGCGCAGCAGGTTGCCAAGTAGACATCCTAAGCCTGCCCTGGCGCACCTATCCACACCACCTAAGTGACAATCTCCGACTCAGATGGGCGCGCAAAATTGCACAAGCGGATTACGATCTTCTGCTACAAGATGAGCTAAATCATCCTTCACTCTTCTTGCTCAATCACTTCCTACAGAACATCTGCCATTGCCCCATCATCAGCATTGTCCACCACCTGCGTAGCAGCGAAGAGCACCCAGTCCACTTGTTGCCACTTTACCAGACAATCGAGCGTCACTATCTCCGCACGGTAGATGGCTTTATCTTCAACAGTCAGACGACAAAGCGAATCGTCGAACAAAGAACAGGACGCTCATCTCCACACATAGTCGCCTATCCCGCAGCCGATCACCTGCAACCTCCAGAGCATGACACAATTTTAAGTGCAATTGCACAACGCTTGAACCAAAACGAGCCATTACAACTTCTCTTTGTCGGCAACCTCATGGCGCGCAAAGGGTTACATACCTTGCTCAAAGCCCTGGCACGTCTCGACGATGCAAGCTGGCATCTACACATTGTTGGCAACCCAGACGTTGATCCATCCTACAGCACCGCCATGCATCAGCTAGCCAACACGCTCAACTTCACCACCCAGCTAACTTGGCACGGGCGCATCAACGATCAACATCTCGTCCATCTCTATCTAACCAGCGACCTCCTCGCCCTGCCCTCCTATGAAGGCTTTGGCATCGTGTATCTAGAAGCAATGGCCCACGGACTTCCCGTACTTGCCACCACCGCAGGTGCTGCTCCAGAAATTATTCACTCTGGAAAGAATGGCTATTTAATCATGCCAGACGATGATCTTGCATTGGCTCAACATCTTATACGCTTGCAAATCAACCGTGTGCACCTAGCTACCTTGGCATATCATGCACGCCAGAGCTACGAGACTCATCCTACTTGGGAAATAACTATGCAATCCGCTTATCAATGGCTATGCGAATTCAAAAGGCGAACCCACACATAATGAACCCGCGTCCAAGCTCCTACACCTTTCAACGTTATTTAGCCGCAAAACGCACAGTTGATGACCGCGCCCTCAACCATCACGTTTGGGAATCGCTCCATCATGCCCTTGCTCATTGCACGCCTACAGAACGCCCACTGACCATCCTCGAGCTTGGCGGAGGCATAGGCACAATGATTGAGCGTCTGTTAGAGGAAGATCGACTGCCGCATACCGCCTACCACCTGCTCGACGCACAAGCCGAAAACATTCAGTCTGCACATGATCGTCTGCATGCACGTTTTGCCACACCCAATCATCAACCACCGATATCCTCTACCTTCAAGCTCACGCCAGATCACACAGGCTACGTGGCAGCATCCAGCGGCACGCCTCTCGAACTGAATCTCTACGCGAAAGAACTAGACGATTTCCTAGCAACTGCTGGCCCTCTATCCTCTGTCGATCTGATTCTTGCCCACGCCTTTATGGACTTGGTCGATTTACGCACGACACTGCCACAGCTTACCGCGACCCTACAGCCAGGTGCGCTTCTCTACTTCACCATCAATTTTGACGGTGCCACCATCTTAGAACCAAGCATTGACGTAGCTTTCGACGCGCATGTTGAACAGGTATATCATCGTACAATGGATGAACGCATGATCAACGGCAGAATTTCTGGCAACAGCCATACAGGACGCCACCTCTTTCATCAAATGCAAACTGCCAGCATCCACATAATAGATGCTGGCAGTTCGGATTGGGTCATTATTCCCCACCACGGAACCTATCCCCATGATGAAGCCTATTTTCTACACTTTATCATCGACACCATGAAGGGTGCCCTACAAGATCACCCCGACCTTGATCCTTCGCGATTCCAACAGTGGATCAGAGAGCGACATGCCCAGATCGAACGTGGAGAACTCATTTACATTGCCCATCAGTTAGATTATTTAGGCGAATACCTGGGCAAACCCTGGATCAAGTAAGGCAACTTCAAAGCATCAACCCTACACAGGCACAGCCTCAACTGCGTCAATTGCTATCTCGCGACCCTCGCGCTGGCTACGATAAATACCCTCCAAAATAGCCATCACTTGCAGCGATTGCTCCGCCTGTACAGGCGAAGGTGCGCCCTCCGCAATTGCACGTGCAAACTCCACACATTCCAGCGCGTGAGGTTCCATCGGGTCTTTAGTCAGTTTCAAGATGCGGTTATAAAGCTGACGTGTCTCATAATTCGAAGAAAGAAATTCACCCTTGGGCCAATGGCAACCCCCTTGCGTCCCATAGAGCCACATCTGCATATCTTCACCCTCAATATCATGGTGAAGCAGCCAACTCACCTCCAACATCAACGTCGCCCCATTATCGAAGCGCACAAAGGCAGCGGCAAAATCCTCCACATCCCAATCCCTTGGCAGGGTCGCGGCTCTGTTCCATGCGGCAAACTGCCCCTCAAGATGCGCTAAAGGGGCCTTTGCCACACCACTTACAGCCACTGGCTTGGGATTCCCCATCAACCACAGCGTCAAATCCAAAATATGCACGCCGATATCAATACAAGGACCGCCACCACTATGCCGCTTCTCGACAAAGCTGGCGGACGGGATAAATCCATTGCGCCGCAGCATCCAGCCGCGTGCATGATAGATATCACCCAGTGCCCCCCCATCAATTTCTTGCTTCATGGCTTGCGAAATTCCCTTGAAGCGGAAATGCTGCGCCGTCATCAGCATCTTGCCCGACCGATCGCGTGCCTCGATCATCTTGTAAATCTCCTGCGGGGTTGGCGCAAGCGGTTTTTCACAAATTACATGCTTACCAGCTTCCAACGCGGCAATGGCGAGCGGCATATGATACATGTTCGGCGTACAAATATCGATAATATCAATATCGGGGTCACGAAAGAGATCAGTCGGGTCAGCGCTCAACTTGCTCACGCCATTTAACCTACCCCATTCCTCCAACACGATGCTATTCACATCACTGCCTGCTACCAATTCTGCATGTTGCGAAGCGGCCCAACCCGGTACATGGGTACGCGCGATGCCGCCAACGCCGATCAGCCCGACCTTTAGTGACGTTGCCACAAATCTACTCCTGTAGGATGCGCTGGGGTGTGGCCCAGGCAAGTGGATGAATGATGAAAAAGAGATGCAAAAGATTAGAAGAGTAATGAGGTATATTGCTCTATGGCGCAGTATGCCGCAGATGCTGCACTTGCTCAAATTTCCAGCATAGCCTAGATTGTTTATACTAAACCATCCTACCACAGCCCCATTTGCGCAAACGCATTTGAACACTTCAGAGGAACCTCTCATGCCCGAACCAAGCACCGATTACGCCCTTGCCATTGACATAGGCGGCACCAAAATTGCAGCAGCCCTAGTCAACCGCCAAGGCGCGGTCATTCATCGCCACGTGCGTGCCACTCGTGCCGATCTCGGCGCGCCAGCCATTCTACAAACCACAAACGACGCGGGTCATGAAATGCTTGACACTGCCAGTCGCTATGGTCTGCGTGTGCGCGCCATTGGCATCGGCACCGGCGGGCAGGTAGATGTCGAACGCGGGAGCATTGCCTACGCATCAGATACATTGCCCGGATGGTCGGGCCTCCCCCTGGCAAACGAAGTCGAGACTGCCCTGGGCTTGCCCACCTTTGTCGACAACGATGTCAACGCAGTAGCCCTAGGCGAGCATCATTTTGGCGCAGGCCGCGGCTATCAAGCCGCACTCTATGTTGCCATTGGCACGGGGCTCGGCGGCGCATTGGTGCAGCATGGGGAAATTTGGCGCGGGGCTACCTGGAGCGCAGGTGAAATCTGTCACCTCGTGGTGGATTACAACGGCACACGCCGCTGTAGTTGTGGTGCAACAGGTCATCTAGAAGCGTACACAAGCGGCCCAGCCATGACGCAGCGCTATCGCGAACTCAGTGGCATCCGCGAACCAACCGATCTCAAGGCAGTCGCCGCATTTGCTCGTCAAGGGGATAGCCACGCTCTGCGCGCCATTGCCGAAGGCGCACAAATTCTTGGCATCGCGCTAGGGGGAGTCCTCAACATCTTTGATCCAGAGGTATTGGTCATCGGTGGTGGTGTCCCAGAAATGGGCGAAGTTTGGTGGGAACACTTTGAAGCTGCCCTACGCGCCAACCCAATGCCAGGCCCGGCGCGGGTCAACCTGCACCATGCCCAGCTTGGCACAGATGCAGCCCTAGCGGGTGCAGCATGGTTAGCATTCACCAGCACAGGTGATTGAACAGCAACAGCACGCTAAAAAAATTCGACCTCATTGGCCCATTCAAGCCAATGAGGTCGATAGAATCTAATCGTTATCCACGCTGTATAAACGCAAGAAATTCGCGTATAACAGCCACGTAACCGTCAAAGCGTTCACGCCGGATGTTGTGTCCAGCCCCGGAAATATGCACAGGCTGCACAAGTGGATTAATATACTTGGCTTCCCCAGCCATCTCTGACCCAAGAATCCCGCCCAGTGCCGGCTCTCCGTAAATTAGTAACACAGGCACTTGATAGGCAGCAACCTGCTGAGGCCATGTTCGCTCATTCTCCAGGATGATTTCAATCACTTGGGGAGCAAGTTGTTGTTTTGCCGCCACCCAGGGTTCAAATTCCTCCGCTGACCACGAGGGGTTATCAAGGCGTCCACGTGCATAAAGTTCTTCGGCTGACAAAGCTTGTCTCGCTTCACCGCGTAAGCGCCATGCCTCGTAGTTTTGGCGCACTTCAGCCGCTTCGGCTTCTGGAGATTTGGGCCAATGCCACGCCGGATCTTCCAGAATGGCTGCCCGAATTAGATCCGGATATTCTGCCGCCAACATCGAAGCAGTGGCACCTCCCATCGAATGACCGATGACCACAGGCTTGTTCAAGCCCAACGCATCGATAAGCCCAGCCAGATCCTTTACATGTTCGCGCGGCCCATACCCATGCTCTGGCTTATCCGAAAGACCATGCCCGCGCGCATCAACCATCACCAGATCATAGGTGCGTTCAAGTTCGCGTGCAAGCCTGCTCCAGCAAAGTCCACTGTCCGTCAGTCCATGTGCAAGCACAATCGGTCGTTTATCAACACCTGTACGCGTATAGTGCAAACGGATTCCATTACTCTGCACATAACTATCCTGCCATTCACCCATTTTGCTACCTTCACTTGTTGGTCTTCAGTTTATTGATCTTAAGTTTAATCATCAGATGCGCCAGATGCGCCAGTAGGAGCTGTTGCAGGCGACGATAAGATGGATACTAAGGGGACACTTGTGTTTGGAACTAATGGACCGTAATTACGAAGTTCTGGCGAAATCTTTGCCGCCGCTAAAACGACAAGCAGCGTGCCAATACCACCGCTGACCACAGAGAAAATCGGGCCAAACCAATGCGCCACGACACCAGATTCCAAACCACCTAACTCGTTAGATGCACCAACAAAGATACTCGTTACGGCAGAAACTCTCCCGCGCATTTCATCTGGCGTCAGAAGTTGAACCAGTGTCTGACGGATCACCATACTGACGTTGTCAAAGCCACCCGTCAACGCTAACATAAAGAATGAGAGCCAAAATGACCTAGATAGTCCGAAGACGATAGTTGCTACGCCAAAGCCCGCAATACACCAAAGCAACATGCGTCCCGCCCGCTGCATCGGGGGCAAATAGACCATGCTCACGCCAACAAGTACCGCGCCGAGTGCAGGTGCAGCTCGCAACCACCCAAAGCCTTGTGCCCCCACCGCCAAAATATCCTCGGCAAAGATCGGCAACAGATAGACTGCACCACCCAGCAACACAGCAAACATATCCAGTGCGATCATCGTGAAAATGATGCGCGTATTCCAAACAAACTTCATTCCTGCAAGCAAACTCTGGAAAGACGCGGTTCCAATTGGTTTTGTTTCGGCGGGCAATGTCAGACGTGCAACCATCAGCAAGTAAATCAGTGAGGTAGCAGCTGTAACCACATAAACCCCAGGCACGCTCCAAGCCACCATGAAACCGCCAAGTGCTGGCCCAAAACCGATGTAAACTGCATCATGCTTGTATTCCACATGATGGCGTTAGGGACCGATGCAGCAGGCACCAGTTGCGGCATCATTGCCACACGCGCGGGGCGTCCCAAAATAGCAGCGGCAGCATCTAAGAAGAGCAATATGTACATCAACTCGACTCGGCCTTCACTGTATGACAAAATTGCCAAACCAACCGACGTCAAAGTCATCAAAATCAAACTAAGCATCACCAGCCTAGCTCGATTAAAACGATCCGCCAAATAACCAGCAGGCAGCGCCAACGCCATCGTAGGCAGCGCCTGTGCCAACCCTACCAGCCCCAACGACAAGGCATCGCCTGTGCGCTGGTACATCTCCCACGCAATGGCAACACTCTGCATACGTGTGCCAATTAAAGAAACAAACCAACCAATCGTGTACAGACGATATGCCTGACTCCGAAACGCAACATACGGATCGTGACCAGGCCCACGTGCTGAAGATGCTGACATGCCTACCTATTTCTAGATGGATATCATTAGGTGTTAACTAGCGACCGTACACTTTTTTCGGGCGACGTTTCTAGGGGCAAAATCACTTGATTTCATGGTAGAAATACCGAAAAGATGGCAAAACAACCATGAATTGTTAAGCTGGACTTCCCAAATGTCCTAGAATTAAGGCCACTCAGTATGATTTTCAGCGTTTTCAGCCGAGAAGACTCCCTCTCAAAAAAAGTGTACGGTAGCTAGAGGTGTTAATGGATGATATGGACAACATGACCCGATAAAACAAGATGTCAAACAATCGCTTACTCTTCTTCCACCAACGGAACTTCTTCCGCCAATGGCACTTCTTCCACCAGCAGCGCTTCTTCCACCCAAGCTACATCAAGTAGTTCGAGTGCCGTCAAGAGCTGAGTATCTTCACTGGCTAGAATTTCCGACGGCTCTAGCTCTTCAATTTCTTCAGGTGTCAGCAGGTCAGCTTCAATCGGCAGTTCCACCTCATAATCAGGTGCGATTCCTTGCTTGCGGATCAATCGTCCTTCGGGCGTCAACCACTGCCGCGTCCCCAGCAACAAAACGGAACCATCGGCCAAAGTATAGGGTTGCAGTACTGTTCCAGTCCCAAAGGTTGTCTGACCGACCAACTCAGCCCGATCATAATCTTGGAGGGCACCGGCAAAAATCTCAGATGAACTCGCTGAACCACTATTGATCAAGACCACCACCGGCAATTCCGTGCCCACACCCCCTTCTTCCACAGCATAGGCTCTGCGATTACCATCAGCATCCTCTTCCAAGAGCACATCTCCCTCGATCAAGAACTGGCTAGTCACACCCACAGCCTGCGTGAGCAGTCCCCCTGGATTATTACGCACATCCACAATCAGCGCAGTAGCCCCAGCTTCCTCGGCAGCCAGCAATGAACTCACGACGTCCGCTTCAGCGTTGGCAGTGAATTGGCTCAAGCGTATCAGCGCAACGTCTGTACCTGGAACCATAGCCCAAGTCGCGGCTGGCACCTTGATCTCACCGCGCGTAATAGTCACCTCGACACTCCGGGTTTCATCAGGTCGCAACAGAGAGAGTGTAACCTCAGTGCCTTCTTCACCCCGAATCAGGGCAACAATCTCATTCAATGGCAACGAAGTCACATCTTCCCCATCAACTTGGAGAATGATATCACCAGCCTTCACACCGGCTTGGTCAGCAGGTGAACCGTCGAAGGGTGCCACAATGATTGGCAGTTGGTCACGCACCCCCAATGTGGCACCAATGCCACTAAAAGTCCCAGCCAACTCCATCTCTTGGCGCTCTCGCTCCTCTGGCGTCAAAAATGAAGTATGACCTTCATCACCTAACGCCTGCACCATCCCGCGAATGGCACCATAGGTCATCACCTGTGCATCCAATGCAGCTTGATCCACAAAATTCTCCTGCACCGTATTCCATGCCTGCCAGAATATGCCAAATTCCTCAGGTTCGCCTCTATTGGATGAACTCCCTGCAAGGACACCAAAACCGCTAGAACCGATAAGGATGCCGGCTCCCAACGACGCAAACACCACAACGATCAAAACAATAATGACCGCGACAATCTTCACCCAACGATTCATAGCTTGCTCTCAATGATAGTTATCCTGTACGCCACAGCCGCGCCAGGCCCAATCTCAATTTCTGCTAATAGTACAACGCTGCCACACAAATGCTGTAACCGCTTGCCCTTATCATAAAGAACACAATCTTCGAGATCAGTCCTGAAGTGGTCAATCAGTTCAAACCGACTCACCAAGAAATAGCCAAACCTTTGCATTGCAGCATCGAAGAAAGTGGATTCACCGAGTATACCCACGATAACCCTCGCGGTCAAAGCAGACGGCAACCATCCTGCGATAAATTGGAAAATAGCCTCTGTACCGTTGCCTTCAAATACCATTGCTTTCAAAGAAGAGGAAAACGCAACGCTATCCTTTGCACCCTCTTGCGCAACTCGTTATACTTCTCACCACCGATCCCGACGAACCAGTAGACATTTGACCAGTAGATAGTTGAATAGCAGCCACATCCATGAAACCGTTTGCCCTGTCCCTGCACAAATACAATCTCTACACCGACATCCTGCGCCCGCTCGCGCAGGCATCCCTCGCCCAGCAAATCACCTTAGCAGGATTGCACGTCACAGTCCCCGGTTCCCTGCCCATCCGCCTTTCCGTGACAATGGGAAATCTCCGCATGCAACGCATGTTGGACAGCCTACTCCATCCAGGCGCAACGGTAGTCGATGTAGGCGCAAACATTGGCTACAATACACTGTACGCAGCCCACAAAGTAGGGGCTACAGGACGCGTCTTCGCTGTTGAACCGGCACAGGATAACTTGGCGCTGCTCTACACCAATCTCTTTGCCAACAACCTAGCAAATGTAATTGTGTTGCCCTATGCAGCGGGCAACAAATCCGCGCGCCAAGACTTCTACTTACGCGGCGAGGTCAGCGCAGTCAATAGCCTCTACCTTGACAACTTCTACGCACCCATTACAGAGACCACAGAAGTCCTCATTGCGCCTCTGGATGATCTAATTCCCAGCACACCCGATCTCGTAAAAATTGATGTCGAAGGCGGCGAACTCAACGTCCTACAGGGCATGTCACGCATGTTACGGAGCCGCTCACTGCGCCTGATCGTAGAGTGGCACCCAACATTGCAACAAGCAGCCGGATACGATCCAGATGAGTTGCCGCGCTTTCTGTGGGATCAAGGCTACTCGCTCCAAGTAGTCACCCACACAAAAGCCTTTTTTCTAGTTCGCTCGGCACTCAACACCCTCACGACTAGCCTCCTCCACACACGTCAGCCCGTTGAGCTACTCGCAACCCGCTAACAGCACCTCTTCATAGATTGATATATAGATTGTGAATATGAAGTGGTACCGCCAAATTTCAGCATCAATCACCTAATTTGATTGGGCTGAACAGACCCTTTTCAAGTAACATAAGCTCAGTGCATCGCACTCCTATCATGTATTTAAAGTGCGACACATGAAACACCATCCACCCTACATCGATTTCCAGCCGAATGGGAGATGAACAATGAGTACTGCTCGCCCTCGCATCAGGGATGTACGCCTGTTAAAACTACGATCTTTGCAAGAGATAGGTACATTGGAACCCGCCTGGGATCTCGGCGGACGCATGGTCATCCAAACGGGTGGCGGAACTGTCACAGAAATTCACACAGATGCAGGTGTCACAGGCATCGGCCCTGGCTTTGCGCCCAATCTCCTCGGCGTTATTCGTCGTCTGCTCATCGGTGCAGATCCCTTTGACGTGGAGCATCACGCCGCGGCCCTCCGCTATTACGCGTTCGGCCTCCCCTATAGTGGAGCCACCGGTGTCGATATTGCCCTGTGGGACACCATTGGCAAACTTTGCAACCAGCCCCTCTACAAACTGTGGGGAGGCGGCAAAGACAAAGTGGCAGCCTATGCCAGCATGGTGCTTCTCTCCACACCAGAAGAGCGTGCAGCCCTCGCCACACAACTTGCAGATGAAGGCTGGCAAGCCATTAAGTTGCGCCTGCACCATCCCACCTTCCGTGAAGACATCCGCACAATGGAACTGGTGCGCGACGCTGTGGGCGACCGCATGACGATCATGGTAGATGGCAACCAGGCCCAATCGTCTGGACGATGGCAACCCGGCGTTCGCTGGGATTACCGCCGCGCCCTCGAAACTGCCAGAGCATTGGATCAACTAGGTTGTTACTGGCTAGAAGAACCGTTGCCCCGATTTGCCTTCGCCGACCTCGCCCGCATTAACGCGGCAGTCGCCATGCCCATCGCAGGCGGTGAAAACAATCGTAACCTCCACGAGTTTGAGCAGATGCTTGAAGGCAATGTCTATGACGTACTTCAACCAGAAAGCATGGTCATGGTTGGCATTACCGAACTGCGAAAAGTCTATGCCCTAGCCGAATTACATGGCAAAAAAGTAGTCCCCCATCATGGCGGACGCGGCCTAGGCACAATTGCCCATCTCCACCTCATCGCTTCTTGGGACAACGCCCCCTACCTGGAGGTTCTCCACGATCCCCCCATTGGCAAATATCAGTATGGCTTCTCGATCCTGCAGGAGCCTCCTGTCCTCGATGCCCAAGGCTACGTGGCACTACCGCAACGTCCAGGCTTAGGCGTCGAAATCAACTACGATCTCGTTGAAGAAATTATTTCTGCATAGCAATCTGTATAGCAAGATGTTAGCAACACTGGTTTGAACGGAAATTCTATGAATCGCGGTGTACTCTATGTATTGGGCTGCTATCTTGCTTGGGGTGTACTTCCCATCTACTGGAAAGCATTCTCAGCCATCCCCGGTCTAGAAACCACATCACATCGTGTGGTGTGGTCAGCGGTCGTGGCAGCCCTGCTTCTCACATTCCGGCAAAGTTGGCGGAGTCTGCGTCCAGTCATCCGCCAACCACGCACCCTCCTCACCTATGTCGCCACTGCCATCCTAATCCTGGCAAACTGGCTTATCTATATCTACGCCATCAACAATGACCAAATTGTCGAGTCAAGTCTGGGGTACTTCATGACCCCGTTGGTCAACGTGTTGCTGGGCATACTCTTCCTGCGTGAGCGTCCTCGACTTTGGCAATGGTCGGCCATCCTCATCGCCAGCATCGGCGTTCTCTA
>JBBQIG010000094.1:0-11734 GCA_038324715.1 Anaerolineae bacterium
AACTTGTCTGCAACGTAATGGAATCTGCCTATCAGATGATCGTACCCCTCAAGGTTGATGTCGAAATTGGTCAGGATTGGTACAACCAGGAACCAGCACAAACTACAAACAGTTAAATTGAGATATTATGATTAAAGACTCCCTACGTGCCCTGGTTCAGACCGCACTGCAATCCGCCCAAGATGATGGCAGTTTGCCCAACTTCGATCTTCTCGAAGTTGGGCCCACAGTAGACCTGCAACGCCCGAAGCAAGCGGAGCATGGCGACTACAGCACCAATGTGGCAATGGTGGTTGCCGCCGCCGTGCGCAAAGCAGGCGGAGACAAAGCAAATCCACGCCAAATTGCCCAAGCCATTGTCGATCACCTCCCCCCAAGCACCCTTTTGGGCGGAACCGAGTTAGCAGGCCCAGGCTTCATCAATCTGCGCCTCTCCGACCAATGGCTGCAAGAGCAAGTGGTTGCAATCATACATGCAGGCGTTAAGGTCGGCAACATTGATCGGGGTAGCGGTCAAACCTGGCAAATTGAATATGTCAGTGCCAATCCCACTGGGCCTGTCCACTATGGTGGCGCACGCAATGGCGTCTTGGGTGACACCCTTGCCAACGTGCTAGAAGCTGCTGGCTACACCGTGCAGCGCGAATTTTATATCAATGACGACGGCAACCAATTTAACCAGTTTGCTGCCACCCTCTATGCGCGCTACATGCAGCAATTAGGTCATGATGAACCTCTGCCCGAAAAAGGCTATCCAGGTGAATACATGATCGATTATGCCAAGCAGGTGATTGCGCTCGTGGGCGACAAGTTGGTTGCCTTGCCAAAAGATGTAGCCGTTGAACAACTAAAAACGATGGGACGCAAGATTGTCATCTCTGGGCTAGAAGCTGAGACAAGCGCAATTGGCATCGAATATGACAATTGGTTTAGCGAGCACTCTCTCTATGAACAAGGGCTTGTCGAAGAAGCGTTAGATTACCTTGACGAACGCGGTGAACTAGTCCGTCGCGACGGAGCCGTTTGGTTTGTCGCAAGTAAATATCCAAAAAACGAAAAAGATGAAGTCGTAATCCGCACCAATGGCATCCCCACTTACTTCGCCAGTGATATTGCCTATCATTACGACAAATTCGTCCGCCGCGGCTTTGATCGAGTCATTGACGTTTGGGGCGTTGATCATCAAGGGCATGTACCACGCATGGCAGCCATGATGCAAGCCTTTGGTCTCGACCCTGCACGGCTTACCATCCTCATGCATGATCTGGTCAAGCTGATTCGCAATGGTCAAGAGGTCAAACTGAGCAAGCGCGCAGGCAATATCATCACCATCCGCGATGTGGTTGAAGAAGTGGGTGCGGATGCAGTGCGTTTCAACTTGTTGACCCGCAGCCCCGAAAGCACCATCGAGTTTGACCTTGACCTGGCGGTCTCTCAGAGCAACGAGAATCCCGTCTATTATGTGCAATATAGCCATGCGCGCATCTGCTCGATCTTGGTACGTGCAGAGGAAGAAGGGTTTGCCACCGACGAAATTGCAAGCGATCATGCAGATCTGATGGCGCTGCTCACCCATCCAGCCGAGCTTGCCTTAATCCGCAAATTGCTTGAGTTGGAAGAGCAAATTGAATTGACAGTTGAAAAGTTATCCCCCCACAACCTGACTTACTACGCGGTCGAGTTAGCGCGCACCTTTAATGCCTTCTATCGAGATTGTAAAGTGGTGGATCCAGAGCAACCCGCTTTAAGCCAAGCGCGCTTGCTGCTCTCACGCGCCTCGCGCATTGTTTTGGCAAAGGTGTTAGCGCTAATCGGTGTCCGTGCCCCCGAATCCATGTAACTCTCTGATAAATATTTGATGAGTGTACAGTGCTAACCACACAGATAAATTTCTCAAGTACCTATTTGAATTAAAAGTCTATTGAAAGCGATAGTATGGCAAACTCGCATCGAGTTCTTGTAAGTGATTCTCTTTCTGATTCAGGTTTAAAACCTTTACGTGCAGTCTCCGATATAAGCGTCGATGTCCGTACCAATCTGACTCACCCTGAGCTGTTGGAAATTATCGGGGATTATGACGCGCTGCTCGTGCGATCCAGCACCAATGTTTCCGCCGACGTCATCCAAGCCGGAAAAAGACTACGTGTGGTCGCCCGCGCGGGTGTGGGCGTAGACAACATTGACGTAGATGCTGCCACCCAAGCCGGTGTGATTGTCGTCAATGCCCCCACAGGCAACGTCGTTGCCGCCGCCGAACATACCATTGCCATGTTGCTCTCATTGGCTCGCCACATTGCCCAGGCAGACGCCCATGTGCGCGCAGGACAGTGGAAGCGCAATCAATTTCTAGGGGTAGAAATACGTAACAAAACCCTAGGCTCCGTGGGCTTGGGTCGCGTTGCCCAAGAAGTTGTCCACCGCGCACAAGGCTTAGGCATGAATATCATCGCCTTTGATCCTTATGTAACTGCGGAATATGCCACTCAGCGCGGTGTGCGTATGGTGGATATGGAGACACTGATTGCTGAAAGTGATTTCTTGACGGTTCACGTGCCGCTCACCTCGCAGACCGAGAATCTCATCGACCGGCCCCAGTTGCAGCGGATGAAACCCACTGCGCGCCTGCTCAATGTGGCACGCGGAGGCGTCATCAACGAGCAAGCATTAGTGGATGCAATTGAGGCAGGCGAAATTGCCGGAGCCGCTCTCGATGTCTTTACCGAGGAGCCGCTTGCCGCGGATAGCCCTTTACGTAAAAGCAACAAAATTATCCTCACACCCCATCTGGGCGGCAGCACGCATGAAGCACAAGAGCAAGTTGCCGAGGATGTGGCACTTCAGGTAATCGACGTGCTCAATGATCGTCCTGCGCGCTATGCCGTCAACGCGCCCATCATCCCACCCAAAGACCTGGAGTTCTTAATCCCATATATCGACCTTGCCGAGCGCATGGGGCGATTCCTGCACCAAGTCAGTGGTCAGGGTGGCATCAACAAGGTGGAAATTTCTGCACATGGCGACCTGGCAAACTTTGACCTTGCCTATATCAAGGCTGGAGCCATCAAAGGGTTACTGAGCAAGGTAACAGATATTCGTGTCAACCTTGTCAACGCAGCCCTGCTTGCAGAGCGACGTGGGATGGATTTGGTGGAACAGCATCTGCACCAACAGGAAGCACGCTACGAAACCTTATTGGCGATCACAATCACTACCCCCACCGAAACGTGGACAGTGCGTGGCAGCGTGTTACAAGGTGAACCCTACATTGTGGGCATCAACGATCTTTGGGTTGATTTCCCGGCACAAGGTCACCTGCTGCTCACCTCCCACCGCGACCGCCCAGGCATTATTGGGCGCGTCGGCACACTCTTAGGTCAATCAGACATCAACATTAGCTTTATGCACGTAGGCCGCCGTGGCCCTCGCACAGATGCCATTATGGTATTGGGTACTGACGAGGCAACACCCCCAGCCATCACGACACAGTTAGCCTCAATTAGCGATATCACTTGGATATGCGTTGTCACGCTTTAAAGTAAACCTACTGCGTAGAAGCTACGCGGCAGGTCGTTCTACAGGAGGATTTTGCTACTTGATTTCCAAGGCGGATGCCCAGAAGAGCGTTTTTCGACAGATAATGCAGATGCGCTCTTCTGTGAATAGCCATTACGCCTCGTTCGACATAATATCGGGCAGCATGACTGAGGCAACAATGAATTCCACAAACCAATCACCGCTTCGTCAGCTCGGGCAACTTCGGTCGCTGTTACTTATTTGTTTGCTTTGGTTAATTCCCACACTAGCCTGTGGGAGCTTTGCCCCCCGTCCTACGCCAACACCAAGCCCACAACCAGCAACACCAGCGCTCATCTTGCCCGGGGCGACTGAAGTAGGTACACCTGCACCAACGCCGCTTCCAGAGCTAGCTGCCGAAACGCCGACGCCAGAAATTGCACCCACCGTACCTGAACCCGCTACAGCGCCTGCAGCACCAGCGGGAAATGTTTTAGCGCCGGGGCAACCTGCACGCGTGACAGCACCGGCAGGGCTGAACTATCGACAATCACCCAGTTCCAATGCACAACTGCTTGGTCAGTTTGCCACAGGTCTGTTGGTGACAGTTCTCGAAGGCCCCATCCAGGCGGACAACTTCACTTGGTGGCGCATTGACGACGGATCGGGAAATGTAGGTTGGGCGGCTGAAGGCGACGGCGACACGGTATGGATCACGCCACAAGTAGGCGAACCACAGGCCGTTGATCGCTCACCCCGCGTCGGTGACCGCGTGGTGGTTTCAACCGCACAACTCAGCGTGCGCACCACGCCAGGAACCAGTTCGCAACTCGTCGTTCGTGTTGAACCAGGCCAAGAATTTACAGTCTTGGCTGGGCCACAATCAGCAAACGGCTTGAACTGGTATCAAATCCGCAACGACAGTGGCAATATAGAAGGCTGGGCGGCTGAAGGCGACGGAACCACCCGCTGGTTAAGTCCGCTAGAGTAACGGCGTACTAACATCGCTGCAATCTATGAATGTACAAAGAGCTTGCTTTCCTGCATATGGGAAAGCAAGCTCTTTGCCTTGTTCTGGGACACAGCACGTACGCCTGTTCAGACGTTCTCAGCACGCAAGATCACGTTCTGTGCTGGCAGTTCCCAAACTTCATTGTAAACTGTGGGCCGCGGTCGCGCCGGTGGATAGCCTGGCGGTTGATGATTGGGATCAATCAGTTCCAATCGGTCACGTCCACGTGGCTGATCGAGCCAGCTTCGCTCCGCAGGCGCAGCCTCCACCTCTCGGCGCAAAATAAACTCCACATGGTCGAAGCTGGTAAATGAGACATGTGCCAAGAAAACTCGGTGCACCTCTTGCCCGTCCCACGTCGCCAAATCGGGAAGAATCACAGGCCCAGTACAGACCTGGAATTCATGCCCTTCAGTATTGATGTTAATCAAGTTGATTGGATATTCTACCGTTACGCTCAGACCTCGATCCACATCGCGATAGGTGGTGCGTGCATTCAGCAGATCGTTTTGCAAAGTCGCGTCTTGCACTTCTCGCAACGAAGTGAGTTGCGTGACATCGGCCATACTCCGCAGATCAAGTCGATGTTCCTGAAACGCCTCTTGCAAGCGTGCCGTGTTGGTTGGTTCCACTTCATGGCTCGGTCTTGCAGCAATCGTCAAACGCAAATCTCGGCTAAAGGCTAGCCGGAACTCGGCACTCGGAACCTGAAAGAGGTTGCGTGTGGCAATGGTATATTCTGTGCGACAAGGTGCGCCGATAAAAAGCTCCGTTTGCTGCCCACTCTCTTCATCCTGAATAAAGGTCATACCATCCAGCTTAAAGCGCACGTGATACACCTGCCCTGGTTTCCCCACAAAACCACCAGGATACCGGTAATACTCGTCCGGTAACCAGGGATTCGACTTCCAGGTAAAAGTTGAACGATGAAAATCAATCATGCAACTGCCCTTTGCTATTGACCTATTGATTGGTTCTATTGACTGGTTTCAATTGATTCGCACCTAACGCTCGCTTGGCACATGCGCAGATTGGCTCAAACTAACAGCGCCTGAATACGCTTGTCAATGGCGTCAATCAACCCCTCCAAACAACCCTGCGCCAAAATTGAAGGTTCCTCCTGATAAAGCCCCTTGCCATAGCGGTCTTTCGGTAGCAGATAAGCCACTTGCAAATCACCTGAGACGGGTGAGATGAGCAAGGGGTGATTGGGAAAGCGGCGACGCAACTCCGTTTGCAGCAGGCTATACGGCTCGCCACCACAAGTAACCCAGATTGCATCACCCATACGATAAACTGAATATTGCATGGGGAATGTATCGGCGGTTGGCAAATCGTCTAGCCGCGCCAACCAGCGGCGCGCCCGTTCTGCATAGGCGCGACTGTCACGCTCATTCTCAACATCGCCCTCACTGTTGGCTGTTGCGGCGCGCGCATTCCATTCTGCAAGCTCTTGCTCCAATTGCGCCCTGTCAGGTCGATCGCGAACCGCAAGATCGACCTGATAAGTACCACCGGCAAGCAGGGTACTTCCTGCCAACCGCGCTTCATTCATGGCAACGGGTGCCCATGTGCCAAGTGTGGCACCAGAGACAACCGGGCCTGTATACTCAAAGTCGGTGAGCGGTGGATCCATGGATTCCAGAGCAGAAAGAGCAGCATAGCCCACTTGGCGACCATTGCGGTCAGCAACGGCTGTGTCACCTACAAAACCCTGCCGTGGGCCTAAATCGCCACATGCGCCCAATAGAAACACACAAGTAGCACCCGTTGCCTGCTCCACCGTCTCTCGCAACGCACCCACATAATCAGGACTCAACAGAGAGTTGTCCCAGGCAAGGGTAGTTGGATGACAGCCATAGTTAACGATCAGCGCCATGAGTTGCCCCGCAGAGTTCGAAACGCGTGCAACCATCACCGTATCGTCGGCAGGGGTCTCAGGATTGAAGCCACAAGCGTAATTGCCGCGCGCCTCGTCCCAATAATCGCGATTGCCAGCCAACGTACTGCTCCCCTTGGCATAGCTGATGCTAACCTCCTGCACATTTTGCAGAGCTTGCTTGCAAACCTCCCCGATTTTCTCGTCTAGCTCCTGTAAATACCCCGGAATCAACTCACCACCAGGCAAGTCAAAACGATCGGGGACAAACCAACCAGAGGAATGCGAATGCGAAAAGCTGATGACCACTTGATCAGGCTCAACGCCCCCACATTTGGCGAGGGTGTGGACAAGCCCATCGTGCTGGGACTGGACAAGTCCCGCCAAGTCGAGTTGGGCACGAATAAAATACAGTGGCGAATCTGAGGCAGAGTCTGAACCAGAATCCAGCGCGCCAAAGACCATGACCTCCGCCGTGATCGCTCGGTGTATCCCCGTGGCGCGGTCATGCCGAGCCGCGCCCCATAGGCGATGATAGATACCAACAGGCGGCGTGATGTCAATGCGCGCAACACCAAAGCGCAAGCGTGAGGTTGGGTTGTTTACATGTGTGATGGACATAATTACTCTTTGTCTAGCAGCTGGGGTGCAGTGGTGGCGAATAAAGTGGCGAATAAATAGGTAGCTAATTGGATAGCAGAGATGGGGTGTAGTTTGATGTCAGCCAAATCAATGAAACCTGCAAAGGAGTTGATCATACATCCAGCCAGCCCATTCTCAAAGTAACCAAATTGCACTATCCAGTTTACATAATGAGAAAAGAGCGAATTGACAAAGATGGTCTGGTATTTTAGGATTGCAGTATAAATAGGTGCATCTACAGGTGTACCAGCTTTATGATAGCTTTTCCTCCTTTTCCTCAACTGGGGTTGGTGAATCAACCAAACTGTTCACGCGAACCCCGCAATAAGCAACCCCTATCATCCATTGTCCCACCACCGCAGTTATCCACTGCCAAGTATGAAAAGAAATGTACTTAAAGAGAGGATTCGATGAACAAACTCACTAGCCAAGAGGAATTACAACGGTTGTATGTTCAAGGCAAAATCAGCCGCCGGCAATTTTTGCGCAGTGCGCTGATGATGGGCCTATCTTTAGGTGCGGTGCAAAGCCTACTGGTAGCCTGTGCGCCCACTGCTTCTGCACCTACCACACCCGCAGCCGACGCGCCACCAGCAGAGGCAGGAAGTCCTATATCTGGCGGCGAACTGACCTGGGCGATCAACCAGGACCCTGTCAACCTGATCCCCTTTGGCGCTGTCAGCACCTCCAACCAGTGGGGCAAAGAATTTATCTACGATTCGCTGGTGGAATGGGACAAGGATTTATTGGTGCAACCCGCACTCGCCGAGAGTTGGGAAACCCCCGATGAGACCACCTGGATCTTCCACTTGCGCCAAGGGGTAAAATTCCACAACGGTGATGAAGTGACAGCCGCAGATGTGAAATATTCTATGGATCTGCAAAAAGAACCACCTGCACCCGGTGTTCCCAACAGCTACTATCCAGCCATCGAGAGTGTCGAAGTCATTGACGATTATACCGTTCAGTTCAACATGAACGCCCCCGATCCAACAGTCGAGGGGTATTTGGCCTGGGCGCGCTATAGTCCCATTGTTCCCGTAGATGCCTATGAGCGTTGGAATCTGCTCACAGAAGCAGTTGGCACAGGCCCCTTCAAGTTAATCGAGTATGTACCCAACGACCGCGTGGAGTATGAGCGCAACCCCGATTTCTGGAAGCCTGATCTACCCTATCTGGATAAGCTAACACTCAAAGTACTGCCGGATGAGAGCGCAGCCGTGGCGGCATTGCGCTCTGGCGCAATCCACGGCATGACAGTGACAGCCGATACAGCCCTTACCCTTGAAAGTGATCCCTCTATCAAAATCCTACGCGGCCTTTTCGCTGCACCGCGTGTTTTGCAATTCACCATCTTGGGCGATGACAAGCCGTGGAACGATATTCGCGTGCGTCAGGCAATCAGTAAAGCCATTGATCGCCAAGTCATCATCAACAACGTCTTTGGCGGTGAGGCAGAATTAAGCGGACCAATCCCTCCCGGCTATGGTGACTGGTTCATTCCCGCCGAGGAACTAGCCGAAAATTGGTTCAAGCCCGATGTAGAGCTTGCCACCCAGTTGATGGCTGATGCAGGGTATGCAGACGGATTTACAATTACGCTCCACACCATCGCCAACCATGATGCCACGCAAATTGCGGAAGTCGTCCAAGAGCAACTCAAGGCGATCAATATCACGGTGGAATTGGTTGCAGAAGAGATTGGTACATTTGCACAGCGCATCGGTGAAGGCACCTACGATTGGGCATCTACGGCTCGCGGCATGCGCTCTGACCCCACACGCTTTGTCAACGATTTTGGCGCACCAGATCAGGGTGTTGCCGCCTTCTGGTTTAACAACGGTGATGGTTGGAGCAACGAGGAAATGGTTGACTTGTATCAAAAAGCGCTGGTCAACCTCGATAGCACCACCCGACATGAAGAGATCCGCCGCATTCAGGAGATCGTCCTGGAAGAGGTCCCCCACGTCTATATCTGCCAACCATACAAGTTCCATGCGGTTCGCGCAGAAGTGCAAGATATGTATGTCGCCTTCAATGACTTCCATACCGGTCTGCGCACAACCTGGCTTAGCCAGTAAGACGCCCAGTTCAACTTTCAACTCTTAATTTTCTTTTGCCAAACCGCATAGGCTGACAAGCAAGAGAAAAGTGCAACACCATGTGAACCCCCTTCAAGAGAGTAACACTCTGGAGGGGGTTCATGGTTGCATTCAACCCACCAAACTGACTGTGCCATGTTCAAATTTATATTACGCCGTCTCCTCATTCTAATCCCCACACTGATTGGCATGTCGCTCATCATCTTTGTGATGCTGCGGCTCCTGCCGGGTGACATTGTCGATGCTATGGTGGGGCTAGACCCGACTATCACCGAGGAAGCCAAGTATGACCTACGGACTTCTTTTGGCCTCAATGATCCTTGGCCCATCCAGTATATAAAATGGCTTGGAGAAATCCTCACGGGTGACCTGGGCACTTCCTTTCGCAGCCGCGAACCAATCACCGACCAACTCCTGCGCGCCTTGCCCATCACCGTGGAGTTGGCGGCTCTGGCAATCTTAATGTCAATCCCGGTTGCCATCCCCTTGGGCATTCTCTCCGCAGTTCGCCAAAATAGCCAAATAGACTTCTGGGCACGCACTATCGGGTTGATTGGGCTGTCGGTACCGAGCTTTTGGCTGGCAACCCTATTCCTGCTCTTCACCTCCCTGGTCTTTCGCTGGGTTCCACCCGTCATCTGGATCAATCCACTGGCGGATCCCATCGGCAATCTGCAGCAGATGTTCTTCCCCGCACTCGCACTTGCCGTTCAGCTGATGGCTGTGGAGATGCGCATGATGCGCGCCTCTATGCTCGAGGTGCTGCGCCAGGACTACATACGAACGGCACGCGCCAAGGGTGTTACAGAGCAAACCATGCTCTACCGCCATGCGCTCAAGAACGCGTTCATCCCTGTCATCACCATCATCGGCATCCAAATGGGTGTGTTGATGGGCGGCTCTATCATCATTGAGCAGATATTCGGACTGCCAGGGATCGGCTGGTATCTGCTGCAGGGTATCTTCAACCGCGATTACCCAATCGTGCAGATCACCACGCTGTTTCTTGCCCTCATCTTTGTATTCGTCAACTTGTTGGTAGATATGGCCTATGCGTTTCTCGATCCGAGAATCCGCTATGCATAAGGCCGGGAGTCTGTGCAGATGAATGAACCAATTGCCACCCATCAGCCCTCCACAACTTTGATGGGTGGAGCCGAATTAGGGCTTCGCAAAAAACCGCGCCTCATGGCACGTTTGTTGCGCCAAATTACCAAACACCCCATCGGGTTTGCGGGGATGCTGATCGTCCTCTTTGTCCTGCTCATGGCAATCTTAGCGCCGATCATTGCCCCTTATGAGCCAAGCGCCCAGGGAGCCACGCGTCTGTTGCCAACCAGTGCCGAACATCTCATGGGGACAGACGAGCTAGGCCGCGATGTCTTTTCACGCATCATCTTTGGCGCACGTACATCCCTCTATGTCGGTCTGCTCTCGGTCAGTTTGGCCTCTGTCGTGGGCATCACCATTGGGGTGCTGGCTGGCTTCATCGGGGGCACATTCGATAACACCATCATGCGCGTGGTAGACATCATCTTTGCCTTCCCCACGCTCGTCCTCGCCATTGTCATTGCCGGTCTGTTGGGGCCAAGCCTGACCAACGCCATGATTGCTATTGCCATTGTCTTTTCACCTAGCTTTGCGCGTGTTGCGCGTGGCTCGGTACTCACAGTCAAAAATGAAGTCTACTTAGAAGCAGCTCATGTGGTGGGCGGCAGGAGCGCGCATATTATCTGGCGTCACATCTTGCCCAACGTCATGCCCCCACTCGTGGTTCTGGCGACGCTCTCGCTCTCCCTAGCCATCCTCGCAGAAGCAAGTCTCAGCTTTCTAGGGCTAGGCACGCAGCCACCCGATCCCGCTTGGGGGTTGATGCTGAGCCAGGGGCGCAAATTCATGGAACGATCACCAGGGCTGGCAATCTTCCCCGGGCTGGCAATTATGATCACGGTTCTTGCCTTCAACTTCCTGGGTGACGGTCTGCGCGACGCACTCGACCCACGTCTGCGGCTCTAAGTCTTCACGCCCCCTTCTCCTAAGCCCAATTTGCTTATAATACACCTTCCTCAGAGCTCCGAGCTCCAAGGAAGGTTCTACGCAATCCACAAATCAGCCTAATCCACGACTTCCTGCCCAATCACAAGCATCGTGTCACCCTTTGCCATTGGCGCTTGGAAAGGCTGGAGCAGAATATAACCACTGCTGGGAGCTAAAACCGCCAACGGTGGATCGCCCACACGCTCAAAATCATAAAGCCGCCCCACCACTTGCCCTGCCTCTACCGCACTGCCCACAGGCAGAGCAGGTTCAAAGACCCCTGTTACAGGTGCAGGCACATAATCCTCCAAATCCAGCGCCGCAACCAGCCGCGGCGCGTTTGCTCGTTCTGGAGCCACCCGCTTCACCTCACCGGGTAAAATATTGTAATGGTGCAGCACATTCTTGATGCCCTGATAGGCATGGCGCACCCCAATCTGATGCACACCCGACGAGTGCCCAAACTCACCACCAATGGTCACTTTGCCCAACGCCTCCGCCTGATCCGTCAACAGCCCGCGCGCCATCCCAGACGAATAGATAAAGACA
>JBBQIG010000095.1:0-11734 GCA_038324715.1 Anaerolineae bacterium
CAAGACCCGGCTGCGGTACGCGCTGCCATTGAGTCAATTGCTGGCGAAATTCCCACGCTCGTCATTTCCGAACCACGCCAAGCGTTGCAGGTTGCCAAGTCGATGCGAACCGACCAAGATATTATCCTGCTCACAGGTTCAACCTATATGATTGAGCAAATGCTCAATCCCGATCCCCACCTGCGTCACCTGCATGCGACCTTTGGCTGGCGCAATCGTGGGACAGAGGGCAGTGGCCCCGCAATTTAGCCTATTTAGGCAATTTGGAACGTTGCGCGGGCGTTTGACTAGCCGAGGATACTCCTGCGGCAGAGGAAAATGAGCAGAGGAAAAGAGGTGATGAAATGTCTGACTTACAACATCTTCTAGGCGAATCGAAGGAATTACCACCTGACTATCGGAGTGGTTTCGTGGCGGTGATTGGACGACCCAATGTGGGCAAGTCTACGTTGCTCAATCGCATTTTGGGCCAGAAGATCGCCATCACTAGCCCCAAACCACAAACAACGCGTGATCAACTGTTGGGCATTCTCACGCTGGAAGACGCGCAAATCCTCTTTCTGGATACCCCTGGTATTCACAAGCCTCTGCACCGGCTGGGCGAGCACATGGTCACCGTGGCAACGGAGACCATTGACGATGCCGATGTGGTTTTGTGGTTGGTGGATATCAACACGCCGCCCACAGAGGAAGACAAAACCATTGCTGAGTTGCTGGTGAATCTGGCGAAGAGGGGGAAGCAGAAACTTGCGCCCTTGGTAATCGGCATGAACAAGTTGGACAAACCCAACGATGTGTTGGTGGATGTGCGGATTGCTGAATATACGGCCTTGATTGGCGATATTCAGATCGAGACCCTGAGCTTGAGCGCGTTGACGGGCGCAGGTGTGGATGATCTGCTGGACGAACTACGCGCCTTACTGCCTGAGGGGCCCCAGTATTATCCCGAAGACCAAGTGACGGATTTGCAGACTCGGTTTATCGTGGCAGAACTGATCCGTGAACAGGCGTTGAATCTACTCTCTCAAGAGCTTCCCCATAGCTTGGCGGTGGTGGTTGATGAATTCACCGAGCGCGATGAGAATATGACCTATATTTCAGCTGTCTTATATGTGGAACGTGAGACACAGAAGCCGATTGTTTTGGGTGAGGGTGGGCGGATGATCAAACGCATTGGTCAGCGCGCTCGCCCCCAGGTTGAAGAATTGGTAGGCACGAAGGTTTATTTGGAGTTGTGGGTGAAGGTGTGGGAGAAGTGGCGCAAGAGCGAAGCCATGTTACGCCGCTTGGGCTATGCGACGCAGGCTGCGCAGAAGACCGGACAGAAGAGCGGCAAGAAATAGCACGCTAGCTTTGACCTTCGAGGAAGCCGGGAACCCTTTGGGTAGCTTCCTCGAAGGTGTAGAAACTATCAGCGTGGCTATCTCTTCTTGCCGTTACTCACTGCACTTGTCTTGCCATTACTGACTGTATGTGACTTGCCGTTACCCGTTGCACTTGTTGCCATCTGCTTGGGCACAGGTGTATTTTTAGTTCTGCGGTCATCAATGTCGCCTTCGTAGATCAGTGCATCTTGACCACGTTCGCCGGTGCGAATCCGTATCACGTCTTGAATTGGATAGACAAAGATCACACCATCGCCGGTTTCGCCTGTGCGTGCTGCTTTGCAGATTGTCTCAATCGTCTTCTCTACATTGTGGTCGCTTAAGACAACATTCAATTGAATCTTGGTTAGCATATCGACGATGTAAGAGCCTGTACGACCCGCTAATTCAAGACCGCCCTGGCGTCCATGACCTCGTACTTCAAAGACATTCAGACCCACAATGCCAAGTTCGCGCAATGCCTCTTTGACATCATGCAGCCGTTCTTCTCGGATAATCGCTTCAATCTTTGTCGCCATGATTGTTCTTTTATTTCCCTTGTAGTTACTGTGAAGCTACCGTATAGCTACTGTTATAGGCCCTGTAAAATTTCACTCGCTTACGAGTAGGCGCGTTCGCCATGTTCGCTAATGTCAAGGCCGACTTCTTCCGCTTTAGAAGAGACGCTCAACCCAAAGATTGCGTCCAGAATCTTGGCGAGGAGGAAAGTGACGACAAAGGCAAAGAGGGCGGCAGCAACTGTTGCAACGGTCTGGATGAGCAATAGGTTGGGGTTGCCGTAAAATAGCCCATTTGCGCCAAACTCATTGACGGCAGTTGTGGCGAATAGTCCTGTGGCAAGAGCACCCCATACACCTGCCATGCCATGACAAGCCCACACATCGAGCGATTCGTCTAGATGGCGGCTGTGAACAAACTTGATGGTGTAGTAGCTAATGGGGGCAGCGACTGCGCCGATGAGCATGGCTGCCATTGGCGTAACAAAACCCGATCCAGGTGTGATTGCCACCAGACCCACGACTGCGCCTGTGACAATGCCTAATACACTAGGCTTCTTGTCATTCCATGCCAAGAACATCCAGACCACTGCGGCGGCAGCGGCAGCCGTATTGGTGTTGACGAGCGCAGCAACGGCAAGCCCATTGGCTCCCAAGGCACTGCCGCCATTGAAGCCAAACCAGCCTACCCACAGCAGTCCTGCACCCAACACGGTGTAGGGAATGTTATGTGCTTCGATGGGCATGGTTCCATAGCCGCGTCGCGCACGGATTGCCAGGGCAAAGGCTAGGGCCGAAAAGCCAGCCGCAATATGTACCACTGTCCCACCCGCAAAATCCAGCGCACCCGAAAGGCGCAGGAGACCACCCACAGCCCATACGGAGTGTGCCAAGGGATCATAGACCAACGTTGCCCATAAAAGGGCAAAGACAATATAGGCCTTGAAATTCACCCGTTCGACAAAGGCACCCGTGATGAGCGCAGGGGTAATGACGGCAAAGGTCATTTGAAAAGCGGCAAAGGCTAGACCTGGAATGGTGGTGGAGTAATTGGCATTTGGCTCGGCTCCAATACCAGCTAGCCCCAAATGGTCTAGCCCGCCGATCAGACCGCCAATCGTGGGACCAAAGGCCAATGTATAGCCATAAAGCACCCACTGAACGCTGATTAAGCCCATTGTGATAATGCTTAGATTGAGGGTCGAGAGGATATTCTTCTTGCGCACCATGCCGCCATAAAAGAAAGCAAGGGCTGGCGTCATCATTGTGACCAAGGCTGTAGAGATTAAGACCCAGGCTGTATCACCTGTATTAATAGGTTCCATTGTATTCCCGCTTTGTAAGTAGGTTTTTACTGGTTGTATGGCTCTTTGTCTAAAAAGAGTTATGTGGAAATGAAGACGGATCCATAGTGAGCAGAAATCTACTGATGCCCAACCTCCTTTTTTGCAGAAGAAGTAAACGCACACCTACTGGCAGTGGGTGTTGGCGTAGCTGTAGAGTATTCTTTTGATAATTTCATGAAAAGGTTTAGGGAGCAGACCTTTGTGCGCTAGCAACTATAGCAGGTATTCTTCTGGTAATAATTGTGCATTCTGCACAGAATTAGTTGACTAATTTGTCGGGTGGTGCGGCACTACCAGCGTTTCTTCATTGATATTTGATTGGCTTCTTGTTGCCTGGTGAAGATGCGATGCAGGCAAACGCCTTAGTTGGTGCCTCAGATGCTTTGGTTCACTGTTCAAGAATGTGATATGATCAGCCCAACACTTTGCTTGTTGCCTCTGGGTTATTCCCATTGGCTTTTGTCTGTTTTTAGCTCTTTGTTTCAGGTTATTTAACGATTTATGAATCCGCGAACGCTTAGAGTGCTTGAATATGACAAAATTTTGGCGCGTCTCGCCGGATTTTGCGCGTTTACGGGGGGCGAAGAGTTAGCTTTGGCGCTGCTGCCCAGCGACGATCTGCTCACCGCACAAGAATGGTTGGCGCAGACCAGCGAAGCCCATAAACTGCTGGATCAAAAGACCGACATTAGCTTTGGCGGTGTTCATGACGTGCGCCCTTTGCTCGATCGTGCCGAACGTCGCGCCATGCTGCTGGCACAGGAATTGTTGGACATTCGCAACACCTTGCTGCGCTCGCGCCAGATTCACAATACGCTGATGCGATTGGAAAATAGTTTTCCCCGTTTGGCCGAAATTGCGACCAACATTGAACCCGCTAGCCATGTCATCGCCGAGATTGGGCGTTGTATCAACGAACGCGCGGAAGTGGTGGATGGCGCTAGCGAAGCACTTGGGCGTATTCGTGGTGAGCTACGCGTTGCCCAGGAACGATTGTTGAGCACGCTGGATCGCATTATTCACGGTGGGGATATTCGCCCCTATTTGCAGGATGCGCTTGTAACCCAACGACAAGGACGCTATGTAATTCCGGTGCGCGCCGAGCATAAAGGCAACGTGGCAGGAATTGTCCACGATCAATCGGCAAGTGGGGCGACACTCTTTATTGAGCCGTTGCGCGTGGTGCAACAAAACAACGCGGTGCGTGAGTTGGAATTGCAAGAGGAGCGTGAGGTTCGTCGCATTCTGACCGAGGTGAGCGAACTGGTGGCAGACGAGGCGATCTACATTCGTCGCAACATCGGCATTTTGGCTGAATTGGATTTTATTTTTGCCAAAGCCAAATATGGCTATCTCTTGGAAGCCAGTGCCCCCGAACTTGTGCCCATGCGCCCCGCCACTACACCGATTCCTAGCTCCGTTGCGGATGCTGAACAACAGAATGGCGAGAATGGAGGCGATAGCAGGGCGGTTTATCATCCAGGCTCAGTGCTCGATCTGCGCCGTGCGCGCCATCCCTTGCTCGACCCTAAAGCGGTCGTGCCAGTCGATGTCTATTTGGATGACGAGACCTATTTGATTGTCATCACGGGGCCCAACACGGGGGGCAAGACGGTTACGCTCAAAACCGTGGGGCTGTTGACGTTGATGGCACAAGCGGGCATGATGATCCCAGTGGAGCCTGGCAGCAAACTGAGCATCTTTGAGGGAATCTACGCCGATATTGGTGATGAGCAGAGCATTGAGCAGAATCTGAGCACCTTTAGCAGCCACATGACCAATATCATCGAAATTTTAGAGGAAGCCGACCCGGCTAGTCTGGTTCTCCTGGATGAATTGGGGGCAGGTACGGATCCTGATGAAGGTTCCGCATTGGCAATGGCACTGCTGGATAATCTGCGCGACCGCGGCATTACAACCTTTGCCACCACGCACTATAGCGACCTCAAACTCTATGCCCACAACACACCCGGCGTGCGTAACGCCTCGGTGGAATTTGATATTGAGACACTCAGCCCCACCTATGAGTTGAGCATTGGCTTGCCCGGGCGCTCGAATGCGTTGATTATTGCCCGACGCTTAGGGCTGAATCCAGTGATTGTTGAGATGGCGGAGGGCATTGTCCGCCCAGAGGCACTGGAAGCAGATGCGCTTTTGGATGACATTAAGCGTGCCAAGCAAGAAGCCCAACAGGTTACGGCGCGCGCCAAAGAACGCGAACGTCAGGCTCAGGTGGTGGAAGCGGACTTGCGCAACCAGCTTATTGAAATTGAGGAAGCGCGGCGCACTGTGATCGCTGAAACCCGTGCGACTATGCAGCGCGAGTTGGATGAGGTGCGTAAAGAGATTGAGCAGACGCGTCGCCAGGTGGCACGCGCCTCGCAGTTTGGCTCTAGCTCAGGCAGCCATGAACAGTTTCTGGCTGAAGCCGAAAAGGAAGTCAGCCGCCGCCAGCGCAATACTGCGGATGTGGATACCAAAGTGCTGCGCCCTAGCAATGAGCAAATGGCAGGCCCCATTGAAGTGGGCGACCGTGTGTGGATCCCAACACTGCAAGCCAGCGGCGAAGTGATGTCTATCAATGAGCGCGCAGGCGATGCCGAGGTGCAGATTGGTAATTTCCGCTTGCGGTTGCCCCTCAAGCGATTAGAATTGCGCCAAAAGGCAGTACGCGATGATCCTCCTACACGCGTCAATATTCAATCTAGTGCGTCGGGCGAAAGCCCTGGTATTGAATTTGATATGCGCGGCGAACGAGTGGAAGAGGGCTTGGTAAAGCTCGAACGCTATTTGGACAATGCTTATCTGGCGCGCCTCCCCTGGGTGCGTATCATTCATGGCAAAGGCACCGGCGCGCTGCGTGATGCAGTGCGTGACCTCTTGCGCCGTCATCCTGTTGTGGCAGAGTTCCGCAACGGGGAGGCAGGCGAAGGTGGTGATGGTGTGACCGTTGCCAAGCTGGTGAGCAACAACTAGCTCATCCAGTTAATCTTCACGATTTACGCAATTGAGGTTACGCAATTGAGGCATCTGCTGGCTTGGAACGAGAACCCCTTGGGGCCGATTTGAGCAAGCGAGCCACCGTTGAAGGAATCAGTGTGTAATTCGTATCTTGAGAAACAAGGTTTAGGACAAATAACATGTCGGGTTTAACCCAGCCTAAATTGGTTTGCAGCATCTGTGTAACTGCGTATAACGAAGAACAGAATATTGGTCATCTCTTGGAAGCCTTGGCGGAGCAACATCTTCACGATGTAGAGATTGCTGAGATCGTCGTAGTTGCCAGCGCCTGTACAGACCGCACCATCCCGATTGTGCAGCAGTATATGGCGCGCGATGCACGCGTGAAGTTGATTGAGCAGCCCACGCGCGAGGGCAAGACCAGTGCCATCAACCTCTTTTTGGCGGCAGCCCAAAGCGATATTTGCGTGTTGGAGAGTGGCGACACCATTCCCAACGAATATGCCGTGGAGCACTTGGTGCGCATGTTTGCTGACCCCATGGTGGGTATGGTGGGCGCGCAGAAGATGGCAGTTAACACACCCGGTCATATTGTGGGGTTGTTGAGCCATCTGCGTTTACGCATGGAGCATGAGCTTTGTTTGGAAATTCCCCGCTTGGGCGAAATGATTGCCTTCCGCAAGCTCTTTGATCACATTCCTCCAGAGGTGGCGATGGATGAAGCCTTTGTGGAGGCCTTTATCGTGAAGCGTGGCATGAGTGTGCGCTATGCCCCCGACGCCATTGTCTATAACACAGGCCCCGAAAACATTGGCGATTTTGTGCGCCAACGACGGCGTAATCATGCGGGGCATCTCTATTTGAAACATAAGTATGGCTATGCCGTGAGCAGTATTCAGAATTCACGCGTGATACGCATTGCCTTCAAAGAAGTCATTGGCGTGATCAAATTGTTGTGGATCTTGTTCTTGCTGGCAATTGTTGAAGCGTGGAGCCGGTTGTTAGGTTGGTATGATTACCGTAAGGGTGAGCGTCATGTTGTTTGGGATATGGCGTGGAGTCAGAAACAGGATGTCCAGGAAGTGCGTCGCGCCAATCAACCGTCGCCCACAAGTGCACCTGCCCCCTATGTGACCGCACCTTATGCAAATGGCTCCTATGCAACAAACCAGGCACGCATTAGCAAAGACGTGATGGATGACAGTCGACCCGCGGCCCAAGCCTGAGCGCCCAATGGCGCGGGCGAGAGGTCACACCCAATCTGCTATGAAACAATCACTTTGGAATCTGCTCAAGCTGGCGATTGGCTTGAGCCTGTTGGCCTATCTATTTACCCGCCTAGAAGACCCTGCACGGCTTTGGCAGCAAATTGTTGAGGCTGATAAGGGACTGCTCTTTATCGGTGCGTGCTGCTATACAGCAGCGGTGGCGCTGGGCGGTTATAAGTGGGGCGTGCTGCTCCAGGCCGCGGGCATCCAGGTTAGCCTGGGGCGACTGTTGGCGTATCAGTGGGTCGCCGAGTTCTTCAACAATTTCCTGCCCGCACAAGTAGGCGGCGATGTCATGCGCGGCTATGCACTTGCTAGTGACACGCAACGCACGGCTGCTGCTGCTGCCAGTGTGCTGATTGACCGCTTTATTGGGCTGATGGTCTTTATGGCTGCTGCTGCCCTGGGGGCTACGGCAATGGTGCTTTGGGGACGTCCTGACGGCGTGCCCTTTACTTCCGAACAGCGCATGAGTATTCAACTGATTGCGTTGGGAAGCGGGGGCGCTACGCTGCTGCTGCTGAGTATGTTGGTGGCGGTTCTCAGCCGCAGGCTCAAGACAGCGGTTGAGATGATGCTCAACCGATTGCCTTTCTTGCGCTTTGCCGTGCCCATCTGGGCCAAGTTGGCGGAAGCCTTCAACGTCTACCGCCACCAATATCGCGCGTTGCTCTACACGGCGATTTGCAGCGCTGTGATCGTGCTGCTTACCAGCGTCAATATCTGGCTGATTACCCAGGCGATCCAGCCCAATAGCATCTCCATGCTCGAAGTTCTCACCATCAATCCTATCATTGTCTTTGTGTCGCTTGTGCTGCCGCTCTCCCCAGGTGGGTTGGGTGTGCGTCAGAGTGCCTTTGCCGCGACCTTTCTGCTCATGGGCGCGGGGGCGGAATTGGGGCTGGCTGTGGGGTTGGTGCAGCAATTTATCGGCTATATTGTGAGCATTCCTGGTGGCTACTTGTGGATGCGGGGAAACTCGCGGCGCGCAGCCATCAAGAATCAACAGGCGCAAATGGCCCCCCCCATGCGCTAAGATCGGCAACTCTCCCTTTCTCCTACTTGCTTCGCCAGCCATTTGTAGACAGAACAAAACAGACGCGTGACTGGTAGGTGGAACAGTTGCTTGCACTTTTGCGTATACTCTATGCAGAGAGACGCGCCCTTTTGTACTATCCAGAGAATATCCAGATGGAGCTTTAGCTGATGTGTGCCAGCCTTACCAATCTAACGTCATCCCTTGACACGAGTTCTTCTGCTGATTCTCTGACTCATATTCTTACTGACGAAGAGGCGCACAAACTCTATACTACGGGAGATGCTGCCCATGATTTTGACCATGTTTGGCGCGTAACGATGCTGGCAATGCGCATTGCCCAGGCGGAAGGAGCGAATTTTACCGTGGTACGCTTGGCTGCACTGCTGCATGATGTACCTGTGCCAGAAGAAGATACAGGAGAAGGAGCTAGTGTGCATAAGGGGCGCAGTGCGCATCATTTAGCTGCTGCGGATTACGCGCGCGAATACCTTGTTGCACGTGGGCTGGGAACTGAAGCTGTGGCAAATGTCGTTCATTGTATCGAGGCGCATCGGTTTCGCGATCAATCCGTGCAGCCCCAGACAATAGAGGCCAAATGCCTCTATGACGCCGATAAGCTGGATAGTATCGGCGCAATTGGGATTGGCCGCGCCTTTGCTTTTGCTGGAGCCTATGGCAACCGTTTATGGACGGAGCCGTGGACTTCTGCCCCACCTTTTGATGAGAAACCTGTGGGCGATGACTATACGCCTGTGCATGAGTATGTTTATAAGCTGCGGCTGATTTTGTCTACATTGCACACAGAGAGTGCCCGCCGTATTGGGGCCGAGCGTCATCGCTTTATGATTGCTTTTTTTGACCGGCTTGATGCCGAAATGCAGAATAGAATCTAGCGTTCCGTTAAGTCCCAGTTTTGAACCGGGATCGCCTCGCTCAACTGGTGTGACTTCTGTTTTTGATGAAAGATTATGCAAAAAACAATTAACCGCTGGATACGTTCGTTGCTGCCTTTGCTGATGCTGGCAGCAACTCTGAGTGGCGCAAGTGCCTCATTTGCTCCCAAGCGTGTACTGGCGCAAGATGCACCGCCCACGCTTGAACCCACTGCACAACTCTTTGACCCAGGCGTGATCCCTATCCCTCCCTTTGTTCCTGGCGATGTCTTGGTGGGGGTGCGGGGTGATGTTGTCGCGTCAGTTTCCAATTGGGGGCAAACTGGCGGGGCAAATGAAGGGCAAGTTGTGGGACAGGCGGAGGCAACCATGCCAGACGCGGTCTTGCCGTGGAGTGATTTAGGCGTTACCGCTGTGGAGCCGTTGGATCTGCGCACGGGTGAGGTCAGCGCTGCTAGTGGGGATGCGCTCGCTGGTTATAAACTCACTGTGCCTGCGGGAACTGAGTGGGGTGTGATTGAAAATTTGCTCACCCACACCGAGGTCGTCTTTGCCGAACCGAATTGGCTTGCACAGGTGGCGGTGACTCCGTCAGTGCAAGCTGCTGCTGAAGCGCCTTTTAGTGTTGCTGATACGCTCTATTCGGAGCAGTGGTATCTTCAGCGTATTGGCATGGGGCGCGCGTGGTCAGTGGCGTTGGCTGAGGCCGATGGGGGGCTGGATACGATTGATGTCACTGTGATTGATACAGGCGTAGACTTCAATCATCCAGATTTTGTCAATCGACTTGGCGCTGGGAAAAACTATCTCTCTGCCATTGATACACCCATGGATGATAATGGGCATGGCACGCATATGTCTGGGCTGATTGCCGCCGCAGCCAATAATGGCGGCATGGTTGGCACAGGCTGGCAAGTACGCATTAACCCGCTCAAGGCATTGGGTGCAAGTGGCGTTGGTGGTGTCAATGACATTGCCGAAGCCATTCGTGATGCAACGGACGATGGTACTCATATCATCAACATGAGCTTGACATTGGACAACGATGCCACAGTGTTGCGCATGGCAATTGATTACGCGGTGGCAGGAGGTGTGTTGGTGATTGCTGCTGCTGGCAACCAAGGTCATACAGGCAATCCCAATGTGCGCTATCCCGCCGCCTATGAATCTGTGCTGGCTGTGGGGTCTACAACCTACCAAGATGGACGCGCTTACTATAGCAATCGAGGGCCAGCGTTAGATATCATGGCCCCAGGTGGTGGTTCGGGCAATTCGATTTTAAGCACCTGGACAGGTGATCCTAGTGCTAGTTGTCCTTCCGGATCGCGCCAAGTGAATGGTGGCTTGTATTGCCTCGCCGACGGAACCAGCATGGCAACCGCAGTGGTTTCGGGCGTGGCAGCGTTGGTCTGGAGCTTGCGCCCTGAACTCGATGCAGACGAGGTGCGCGATATTTTGCTGGAGAGTGCCGCACCGATTACGGGAAGTGAAAATGAGGTGGGGCAGGGGCGAGTGGATGCTGCCGCAGCGATTCGGTTGGCGCTGCCTCCACAACTAGAGCTAGCGCAAAGCACGGTATCAGCTTCGTCGCTTCAGAATGGCACACCGGTCATTGTTTCCCTCCCCCTGGAAAATTCCAGTGCGGAGCCTGTAACTTGGGAAATTGCGCGCACCAGCGAGGCAGATTGGTATGATGTCCTGGAGCCACGACAGGGCGAGGTGAGCTATGGCGCGCCCGCGGCGGCACAAGTGGTCTTTACCCCAACCAATGTGGGCGCAGGCGCACATCTGGGCCAGTTACAGGTTACATCAACCACACGAGATGGATTGAAGACAATCTACACGATAGATGCACGTTTAGATGTTGCAAACCAAGTGAGAAATAACGTGCACTTGTTACCGTGGGTCGGCGGTCGCCCCGTAAGCTATATGTGGGCAGAGCCAGCTCACACAGGGCGCACCAGCTATGCGTTCACTGATGATGCTAGCATTGTGGTTGACTTGCCCTTTACAATGACCGTCAGTGGACGTAGTTATACGGATCTACGCGTCTTTACTGATGGATTTGTGGTCGCGTCTTCATCGGCCTTTCCTGCGAACGCGCCCACCCATTGTCTTGCCAACCAAACTTGGCCTGCCTTCGCCGTCTATGGATGGTGGAGCGAGTTGAGCCTGAGTCCAGAGAGTAACCTTTCAACTTTCCAACCTACCGCCGATAGCTTTGTCATTGAATATGTTGATATGGTGAGCATGGGCAGTAGCGATGCAAATGATCGCGTCTCCTTCCAGATTGTGCTCTATCGCAATGGGGCTGTCGAGCTAAATTATGAGCAAGTCCCAGAACA
>JBBQIG010000096.1:0-11662 GCA_038324715.1 Anaerolineae bacterium
TCAAGACGTTGATCATAGAGTGGCGTTACGTCATAGCTCTCTTGATATTGTAATTCGCCAAAAACAACGTCCACTGCGTCGTCAGCTTTGAGGCTGCGAATGGAGGCAGACATGATGGCTAGGTCAAAAGGAGCACTGCCAGGAGAAAAATCAGTAGCCCATGCAGAAGGTGGTCCGTAGCTATTTGCACCAATAAACGCTAGTTGATTGCCATTGTGTTCCACAAGCAAAGGGGCAAACGCACTGGATTTGTCTGCGCCTCCACCATAGACAGGTAATCCTTCATCGGCATAGAAGGTTAGTGAGGTGAGTGCATCCTCAAGCCCATAGTCATTTTGGTGGTTGCCTGTGAGGCCGATTAGATCTACGCCAGAGGCTTTTAATGTCGCCAAATATTCTGGTTTGCTGCAAAAGACGAGGTTGTCTTCGTCTGTGTTGGTTTCACAGTCAGGTACAAAGGGAACTTCGTTGCTAATGACCGTCAAGTCGGCAGTGGCTAGCTCTGGGCCGACAACCTCGGCAGGCCAAGTAGAACCTTGACGATCCATCTGCTCGGCTGTGAGGCGCACCATAGCGGTGACACCCGTCATGGCAACAACAGTGATCTTGCTGCTGTCGCGGTTGTTCACAGGCAGCAGAACACTCAAGCGGCTCAACGCGTCGCTGGGCGCATGCGGCTGGATGTGGGCATAGACGGTCGCCACGAGCGGGTAGGCCGAAGGATTGAACTTGGCAGCATTTTCGATGGGGGTTTGCCCATCCACCACATAGACGGCTAGGCTAGGTTGTAGCTGGTCAAAGGGAACTAGCGCCAGAATATCTCGATCTGCCCAAGTGGCAGCAACTACTTCATCCATTGTCGCATAGCCCACAACGGAGTCGCCAGCGTTTCCCAACAGTTGAGTAAGCGCGGGCACTGTGCTGGTTAGCACGGCAATAGAACTAAATATATTGGTATCACCTCGCCATGCCCGTTCAATGCGTAAGCGGCGGATCGTGAGATCGATGGTGTCAAAGCGAGTGGCGGCGGCGAAAAACTGCTGAAAGGTAGGCTCACTCCTGGGTGTTGCACTATTCGCGTCGCTGGTACCCTCTCCTGCGGCTTCCCAGTTGAAAATAATCGAGGCGTTGGCGGCATCCTCTGATGTGATTACCACATCTGTGCGGGTGGAAATCAACTCGGTAGTGGCACTGATCAGGTCTGTGGGCAGAGTGCTGGCAAGGGCAATGACCAACGGTTCACCTGGTATGGAGGCAAGAGGCTGTGTCGCTTCACTGGTAGGGGCAACAAGCGGTGAAGTTGACTGTGACAGTGACGACCGTGAAAGTGGTAACTGTGCGTCCTTGATCGTCGCCGCCAGCGCACTATTGCGAATGCCGGGGAGTGAAGGGAAGCGGGTAAGTGCTAGAGCCGCAACTCCTACACCTGCAATAATCATGATCGCGCCAATGAGGACAGCGAATTTATGCAAAAGTGCGTTTGGTGACATGAAGGTTCAATGCTGAATCTTATACTGGAAATTAAAGACTAAGGTTGAAACAAAAGGCGTCAGAAATTACTCTTTAGTAACAACGTCTTTCTTTGTCTTTCTCTGTCTTTCTCTGTAAGTCTTTTTGCAACAAGCGCAGTTGCAAGCCGTTGTAAGTAGAACTGCGGCACTGTTCACGCGATGTGAACTTAAACTTGTGCCTGTTTAGTGGCATCTGGGACTACCTACACTGGCGTCAGTATACTTCACCCCTGCGTGAATACCAATGTTGGCGGTAATGTTAGTGGTCGAGCAATACTCATGTAAAGCCAGCGTGTTATAATGCGCGTTGAGATATTCTAATCAGCGGTTAAGGAATATTGCGCTCGGACTTTGCGACTTTCTTTTTTAGTACTTTTTCGACTACTTGGTTAATAACTTTGCCAATCATTTTGTTCTCTTTTTTATCTGTCTTTTTATCTATGGAATTGCCGTCATTAGCCAGTGCTATCCGCCAAGCACTTGTGCTGAATGAGTCGATTTATGTGGCGGTGCAACAATCGCCACAAGGTCTGTGGATGGCCTTGATTGTGGTGGGTTTGGCTGGGTTGTCGCAATCACTGGGCCAAAGTTTAGTCTTGTTCATCAACCATGTTCGTCCGCGTCGCTTTATTTTGGCCGTGATTGCCGCAATTGTTGGCTATATGAGTGGCTATGCACTGTGGGTGGCGAGTGTTTGGTTAGTGGGGTCATATGCTTTTGGTGCGAATGTCTCCTGGATGGCGGTTGCCGCCGCCGTGGGGTTAGCGTATGCACCGCAACTGTTGGCTTTCTTCGAGTTAACGCCCTTCTTGGGCAGCCCCTTTGGCGTGCTTTTATCCTTATGGACACTGCTTGCCATTGTGATTGGGGTGCGTGCCGGATTGGGCTTGGAGACGTGGCAAGCTGTTGCGGCGAGCGGTTTAGGTTGGTTACTCTTACAGTTGTGGCGGCATACATTGGGTGCGCCGATTTATGCGCTGGGCCATTGGATTGAGCAACGGGCGGCAGGTGTGCCTTTGCGCTATGGGGCTGCGGATGTGGTGAGGTTGCGCCGACGACCCCGGTGGAGTCAGAATGTCGAGCAGTGGCGAAATCGGCGCAGTGGTAGCCATGCTGAGAACATGAACGTGGATAATGCTAAAATTTCGAGCGTCCACATGCCGGACGAGGATGGTATTGCCTAGATTGTGAATCAAGTTTGGGGCGTATAGTCTGTAATACACAGTCTGTGGTCATGAGCAATGGCTTGTCAATCTTGTCAATATAGATCATTGTGTGTTGAAGTTGTAGCGTAGGAACTATTTTTATGTGGGGAACTGTCACAGATATTTTAACCTACCTTGGCATTGTGCTGGTTGGCTTTCTCATTTGGGCGGCATTATCGCCTTTTGAGATGATGGCGTGGTGGGCGGGTTGGTTTGGTGAAGAAATCTATGATGGAGGCGTGCCTCTTGGACGAGAAGATGTGCACATTCATCATACGCCCGATTGCTATCTGCTTTTCATGTCAGGTGTAGGTAAGGCGACTGGCGAGACATTGAGCTACCGTGAGCAGGAATTTCTGCGGCGGTTGGGGCAGGCGCTGCCGAACACTGTAATCATTGACGATCTCTTCCCCTATTCTGTCAACAACTTGCCGCTGACGGGGCAGCCTTTCTTCGCCCGTCTGTGGCGGAGGGCCATGCGACGCAAATTGAATGGACCTGTGCTCGCAGGCTATCTGATCAACGTGCGTAATATTTGGCAACTGATGATCTCGGCGGACAAACGCTATGGTCCGATGTATAACCAGGCTGTTGCCGAAGTGATGGTGCATGGGCTGCGCCGTTACCACTATAACCCCGAAGATCCGCGCCCTATTTTTCTCTTTGGCTATAGTGGTGCCGCTCAGTTGGCGGTTGGGCCTGCAATTTATCTGAAGGAATGGCTACGGACGTCGGTTTATATTGTCTCAATGGGGGGTGTTTTTGCCTCTGATCCAAGTTTGACTGCTGCGGATCATGTCTATTATCTCTATGGTCAAAAAGATGCTGTGCACAAATGGGGCATGTTGGCACCGGGTCGTTGGCCGATGACAATGGCTTCGGACTGGAACCGAGCGCGCCGTCATGGCAAAGTGACGGTGATTGATATGGGGGAGATGGGACATACGGGGCGCGGTGGTTATCTTGATCATAAGATGGCGTTTCCAGATGGCACCTTTTACATTGACAAGACTGTTGCAACGATTACCGAGATCGTTGAACGTCACACGCAAAACTCTTCGCAAATGCCTCGTCAACTGCCAGAGGATGCAGCCTGTGCATCCTCTGGACTTTCAAGCCGCGTATCAACGCCAACCACTTCGTAATCATTTCGCCCCAATTGGGTCTCAATCCGATAGCCACACTGTCTGGTAGCGTGGCAAACCTCTATAAATATGCAAATTTGCATAGTACTGTATCGCGGCTCACTTGACCAAGAGCATGGGTATGGCTATACTATGCTCAATAATTGAATAAGCACGATATGACCTTCAGGGCAGGGTGCGGGTGCAAACCCAATTCCCGACCGGCGGTGATCCATTGCTCAAGCCAGCAGTTACGTTATGGTTGTGTTGGCGAGGGAGTAACAATGGTAAGCCCGCGAGCCGATGGCGCTTTGCGTCAAGAGCAGGAGTGCGGTGCGCAGGGAGACCTGCAAGGCCGACGCCGACGGTATAGTCCGGATGGAAGAAGGTAGCAACGTGAACAGTGTGCGTCATCGGTGAAACAACCGCGACGCCTGTTTTGCTATTCCGATTCATGCGCCCGAAGCCAAATTTGGTTTCGGGCTTTGTTTTGGTGGAGTGAAACGGTGCGCAGTGGCTGTATTTCATCTGTGCCTGTTTTGTGTTGCGCTTACTTTGCCTAATGATACGCCGCGAGGGGACTTCGGAAAGCCCTTGCGGCGTTTTGCGTTGTGGGGAACGACCAAGCAGAGGTCAGTCGGTTTTGCCCTGGCAAAATCAGCAGCAGAACCAGCAGCAAAGGAAGGTATCTATGGCATCTGAAGTGGGTAAGTCTATCCCATTTACTTCTGAGAAGAGTGTGGCAGAGAGTATTGCGACGCCTGCAAAGTCCACAAATGCGTCGCCTGCGGCGTCTACACCAACCCGACTGCAAAGGGTCTGGTTGGGGGGGATTAAGCGGGCTAAGCGGAATGGTGACAAAGCTTTGATCCCTGTAGTCATTGGGGGCGGCATTGCGCTTTGGGCTGGGCTGGTAGCGTGGCAGGAGTATCCAGTTTTTATTCTGCCTGGTCCCAGCGTTGTTTGGCGGAAGATGGGGACGATGGTGGCAGACGGTTCATTGCTGCGCCATACGCAAGTGACGTTGGTTGAGGTGGCGCTGGGGCTGCTGTTGGGTCTGACAACTGCCTTTGTATTGGGCTATCTGTTGGGCAAGAGCCGCACAGTTGAGCGCTTGGTCTCCCCTTATATTGTTGCCAGCCAAAGCGTGCCGATTGTGGCGATTGCGCCGCTGTTGGTGATCTGGTTTGGCAGCGGCTTGACGAGCAAGGTGCTGGTCTGCGCGCTGATTACCTTCTTCCCCACGCTGGTTAATACCGTAGTCGGTATACGGAATGTGGATGAAGATCTGCGCGATTTGATGCGGACACTGCGCGCGGGGTGGTGGCAGACATTTCGGCTTTTGGAATTGCCAGCAGCCATGCCCGTGATCTTTGGTGGCTTGAAGTTGAGTGTAATCTTGGCAGTGGTGGGCGCGGTGGTCGGTGAGTTTGCGGGAGCCGATGCAGGCTTAGGATATTTGATTAATCTGGCGCGCGGTGTGTTGGATACGCCGTTGATGTTTGTAGCGGTCTTTGCGTTGGTGCTGATCGCCCAGGCACTTTATCTGACCGTGGCATGGATTGAGAGTATCACGTTACGTTGGCAGCGATAGTTACACGCGATGTAGTTCTATTTGATAGATTTAACAGCATAGAAGCATGAGGAAATGATGAAACGAATAATCGGGGTGCGTAGTTGGCACAAGGAGAATTTATCGGCAATAACGGGAATGCTCACAACAATGGTGCTCGCGCTGCTATTAAGCGCATGTCAGCCAGTGACAGCCCCTGCAAATGGTTCACCAGAAGCAGGGCAGGATGGTGAATTGACGCCCGTTTCTGTGGGTGTCGGCTACATTCCCAATGTGCAATTTGCCACCTTTTATGTGGCAATCGAGAAGGGCTTTTATGCGGAAGTAGGGCTAGATGTTAGCCTCGAATATGGCTTTGAGAATGATTATTTGAAGTTGGTTGGGGTGGGTGAGCGCCAGTTTATGGTGGGCAGCGGCGATCAGGTGATCATTGGGCGGGCGCAAGAGTTGCCTGTGCGCTATGTGATGAATTGGTACACACGCTATCCTGTAGTTGTCTTTGCTAAAGAAGCCGCGGGTATCAACGAGCCGGCTGATTTGGCTGGCAAAACCATCGGGATGCCAGGGCCTTTTGGTGCAACCTATGTGGCGGTGCTTGGCATCTTGGAGGCAGCCGGGTTGAGCCAAGAGGATGTGAAATTGGAGAGCATCGGCTTTACACAGGCAGCAGCGGTCAGCGAGGATAGTGTGGATGCAGCCGTTGATTATGCGGTGAGCGGACCTGTGGTGCTGGAACATGCGGGTGAGGCGATTACGACGATTGACTTGGATAGCTATCTTGCCATGCCTTCGAATGGACTGGTGACGAACGAGAGTACGCTGGAGAGTGATCCGGAACTGGTGGAGAAGATGGTGCGGGCTACGCTGCGTGGAGTGGAGTATACGCTGGCGAATCCTGATGAGGCATTCGAGATTTCATTGGCTGCGGTTCCAGAGGCAGGCGGCGAAAACGAAAGTATCAACCGCGCGATCTTTGATGCTACGTTGGCCTATTGGCAGCTTGAAGAAGGCCAGCAACCAGGTGCGACGGAATTGGCAGATTGGCAGCTTGCAGCCGAGTTTATACAACGCATTGGTCTTATTGAGAGTTTGCCAACTGTGGATGAGTTGTTTACGAATGAGTTTCTGCCCTAACTTTTGTCGTGATTTTTGCTGTAACTTTTGCCCAAGTATTAGAGTGAATGAGTTGCTATGAGCGAGAATGTTGAAAACCGTGATCCACTGCTTATTGTGGAACGCATCAGCAAAGCCTTTGACGGCACGCAACAAGTGCGGGCGCTGAATCAGGTTTCCTTTGCCGTGGGTCGCGGCGAAATTGTGTGCCTGGTTGGGCCGAGTGGCAGTGGCAAGAGTACTTTGTTACGTATCCTTGGCGGCTTAACCCGGGCAGATGCGGGGCGCGTCACGTTGGCTGGCGCGCCCATCACCGCACCCCATCCGGCGGTGGGCATGGTCTTTCAGCGTACAAATTTGATGCCCTGGCGCACGGTTGTGGAGAATGTTCTGCTGCCTGTGGAAGTGGCGCAGGGTGGTGTTCTCCAAGCGGATCGTGAAAAGGCACAGCAACTGCTGCAACTTGTAGGGTTGGAAGGCTTCGAGCAGTTGTACCCCAAGCAGTTGTCTGGTGGCATGGCGCAACGCGCGGTGCTTGCACGGACACTCTTGCAAGCGCCGCAGTTGCTTCTGTTGGATGAACCCTTTGGCGCACTGGATGCGCTGACGCGTGAGCGCATGAACGGGGAGCTTTTGCGCTTGCAGAGTGTTCAGCAGCAGACGATTGTAATGGTAACGCATAGTATTTCTGAGGCGGTCTTTTTGGCTGATCGCGTGGTGGTGATCAGTGCGCGCCCTGGGCAGGTTGTTGCGGAAATTGAGATTGATCTGCATCGCCCGCGTGAGCTTGCCGTGATGGGGACGGCGGAATTTGCCCACTTTACGCAGGTCGTGCGTACAGCCATTTATGAGGGCGAGACGGTGTATGCGCTTGAGTAAATTATTGTGTACCGACTGAGTGAAGTCACTAATTGGCAGCGATTGCGTCATATTATGTGGTCATGGTGTATGGTACTGTTTCTATGGCAAATCCGGGGCTTACGTTGGCGTTTGATGTGTCAGAAGTCAATAGGCATCAGCAATTGACGTTGATATGCTCCTGTGGTAGGCTACAGATTATGACAACTGGTCTATTGTGACCGCTGCGAACTTTGTTTTGGCACCAATAAATTGTTTAGGAAATAGCGATTATGAGTGAGACGCAAACTCCGGTAAGGGTACGTTTTGCCCCAAGCCCCACGGGTTATCTTCATCTAGGTGGACTACGCACGGCGCTGTTCAATTGGCTCCATGCGCGCCACACAGGCGGAAAGTTCATTCTTCGTATTGAAGACACTGACCAGAAGCGCTTTAACCCAGAGAGTCTAGAAGACTTGATGACCGGGCTGCGCTGGTTGGGGTTGGAATGGGATGAAGGCCCGGACATGGGTGGACCCTATGGGCCTTATACTCAGAGTGAGCGTCAAGCCATCTATACAGAATATGCCGAGCAGTTAATTGCGGCAGGTTATGCCTATCACTGCTATTGCACTGCCGCGGAGTTGGATGCCATGCGCGAGGAGCAGCGCGCCAAAGGGTTGGCGCAGGGCTATGACCGGCGGTATCGCAACCTTTCTGTCGACGAGCAGGCTGCTTTACAGGCGGAGGGACGCCCTTCGGTGATTCGTCTTGCCGCGCCGCTGGAAGGCACGACGGTGGTACACGATCTGATTCGTGGTGACATTGAGGTCGAAAATAGCTCTATTTTGGATCCTGTCTTGGTCAAGAGTGATGGGATGCCTACCTATCACTTTGCGGTGGTGGTGGATGATCATTTGATGAAGATTACCCACGTCATCCGCGGTGAGGAATGGATCTCTTCTGCGCCACAACATAAATTGCTCTATGATGCGTTTGGCTGGCAAATGCCAGTGCTGGTGCATTTGCCCGTGATCCTTGATCCCAGCGGCAAGGGCAAGATGAGCAAGCGCAAGACGGTGGTGGCTGGCAAGGAGTATCTGGCGCTGGTGCATGAGTTCATCGAGGCAGGTTATTTGCCAGAAGCGATGTTTAACTTCCTGACCAACGTGGGCTGGAATTATGATCCTGAACAGGAAATCTTTACACGCGAGCAAGCGGTCGAGCGTTTTGATATTCGGGGCATCAATCCGACGGCGGCGGCGTTGCCCTATTCCAAGTTGGAATGGATGAACGGGATGTATATTCGTGAGTTGGCTCCGGCAGATCTTCAGCAGCGTTTGGCTCCTTTCCTTGCCAAGCAGTTGGGGCTGGATGAAGCCGAATTGCGTCAAAGTGAGCGGCTTGCCAAACTGGTGCCATTGGTACAGGAGCGCATCAAGTTACTTACTGAGGCGTGGGATAAAATTGATTGGGCCTTCATTCCTGCCAATGAGATTGCATACCCTGATCCCACGATCCTGATTAGTAAGGGATTGGATGGAACACAGACAGTCGCCGTGTTGCGAACGGGTGTCGAGCTATTGGAAGAGGTGGAGCCATTTACGGCAGTGGCTTTGGAAGCACTTTTCCGCACAGCGGCAGAGGCTGCTGGCATCAAGGTGGGTAGCTACTTTGCGCCTTTCCGTGTGGCAATTACAGGACGCACAGTCTCGCCACCACTTTTTGAGAGCATGGAAGTATTGGGCCGCGATGAGACGTTGGCGCGGGTGGAGAATGCGATCTTGGCGCTGCAAAGTCACATCGGTGAAAAGGTCTAATTCCTGCCTACAACTCCTTGTTTTTGCCACTTTTCTCGCCTGTGTGCTATACTCAATGGCACTGCTGGGGGATAGTTTAATTGGCAGAACGTCTGCCTCTGGAGCAGATAGTTGGGGTTCGAGTCCCTGTCCCCCAGCCTAAAAGATAAAAAACGATCCGCTGCCTGCTCTGGTAGAGGTTCGTTTTTTATTTCAGCTTTTATTTCAGCGGCGTGCTTTGGACAGATTACATCACCTGTGCCTGGTTCTTACTTTCGGTAATGAGCACCGTGGGCTGCTGACCGAAGAGGCTGATCTCGAATTGTTTCTCAATTTTAAGTTCTGAGAAGAGGACGATTTGTGGCACGTTAGTGAGCAGAACAATGCGTCCATCGTCTGCCAATACCCGCTCCATCTCTGCGCAAGCGTCCCGATAAAGCTGCCACAGTGGCTTTTCGATTTCCACTTGACGTCCCCAGGGCAGGTTGGTGACAATGCGATCTACCGAAGCATCCTCTAGTGGCAATGAACGCGCGTCCCATTGTTGCACATCGATCTCAACACCGGCTGCGCTGGCGTTTTTCTCGGTGGCGACAACAGCCATTTCATCTATATCGCCCCCGTAGCTTTGCGCCCCCAACCGCGCGGCTTCGATCAGAATGGTTCCGGCTCCACAGCAAGGGTCGAGGAGAATGTGGTCTGCTGATAGCTGGGCGAGGTGCAGGAGTGACGCGGCCACAGAAGGCTTTAAGGAACCAGGAACGTGCTCCTGTTTATAGGCACGCTTGTAGAGTGGGGATGCGCCCAAACGCATACCCACCAAAGCTTCTTCGTGTTCGATAAAGAGACGAATATTGAGTTCGCTCTCACGGTCATCTACTTGGTACTGCCAACCAGTGATGGCTTCAATTCCCTGGGCTACGGCTACCTTGATTTCGTCGGCTGAGTAGTTGCGTTTGCCCACAAAATTGGCAGAGATCGAAAAGGTGGGGGTGGCACTCAAAGGCCGAATTTGGGATCGGACATTGACTGCTTGCCAAAGGTCGAGCGTTGTGCTAAGTTGCTCAAAAAGAGCCAGCGCACTGCGGTGCTGACCGATTCCATTCCATTCTGCTAGGTGGATAAATAGGTCGTCCACGGTGCGTAGGGCAAGCAGGTTGGCGACATGACCTGTATAACGCACAATGATGTGGCGATAGCCGATGTGGTTCACCTGCAACCCGCGCACGTGCGCCATTTCATCGGCGCTTACAACTTCCAGCCCTCGGTTGGTTACTGCAAAGATGTCAATCAACTTTATTTCCTGTTAAACTTCCTGTGTAAAAAATACCTGTCAAATGGGTGGGGACTGGGATACTATTGTATCAACGTACTGATTCCTGCTTTCGTAATTTCAGGATATGCCTACAATAGGCCATTAAAATTGGCTATTGCAAAATTGGATCATGTGTCGCAGAAAATTATATGCTTCACCTGCGCGTACAAGTTTTGATTGGTAGAGAGACGGATGCGATTGCTAGCGCAGGTGGATGGCTTCTTGAATCAAGCGATGCCATTTTGGAGACAGGTGTACTAGTGCATACTCTCCTGCTCCGATCTTCGATGTAATATCCTGCTCCATCCAGGTGTAATATTGTCGCAGCACACCAAGAACCGTCCATTCGATTCCAAAATCGCTCAACAACCAGGCAATGCGTTGAGGGTTGCGCGTAAATTGCCCCCAATAGCTATTGAGGTTCTCCTGCATTTTGGCAAGCAGTAGCTCCCAACTGACTGTGAAGTCTAGGTCGCGCGGCTCATTGCCGATGATCGTGATGCCTCGTACTTTATCACCCGCTACTGACAAGTTATGCAATTTAGGTCGAATCGACCTGCGCGCTCTAACTTGTCATCATGGTAGATGGATGCGGGTGCAACGTTTTCTTCGAGTTGACCTAGTGTCCTGTCATGCATGAAATGATGGAAATAAATCGGTGCCAGAACCGGCATTTATCTCTGAAAAAAAGGCTTTATATCCGAAAACTTTTCTATCACATGACGATTGACAGGACACTAGGTCATTCCCCTGTAAATAGCTTCCCTCCAAGCGCCAAAGTGGGTACTGTGCTGCGATGGATTGATGAATCTTTTGAAGTGATTCAATATCGTTGGCAGTGCATTGCCGAGACATGAAGGCTATGAAGTCAATGTCACTCAATTGCGCGTTGAACGCATTGAGGGCAATTGACCCGTGCAGATAGAAGCCACTTAAGAAATATGGAAGTTCCTTTGCCATTAAGGCTAATTCAAGATAATAAGTATACGAGTTTTCGGTGTATCAGACTGGACGCCACCCGAAAATGGTCAGAATTGGGTAGTTTATTCTCTGGATTAGCCTAAGTGCATAGGTCGGAAATTAAGCCTTTGTAATGTTTGTCAAGCCCATTTTGGCCTTACAACCTTAAAGATTTGCACCTCAACCTTAAAGTTTTATGTCTGTTCTAGCGTGCCGCGGCATGAC